>CAZLKI010000112.1:0-8983 GCA_964560035.1 uncultured Synechococcus sp. | reverse complement strand
TAATTACGTTGGTAGAATATCTTTATTCCTCACACTCTATTCATGGAATCAGCCCAAACTGAAAAAGTTGATATCGATCGCCTGCAACAAGCCCTAACAATTGAGGTAGAGAAAGGATTTAGCAATTTGCAGGGTAGACAGTATGTTTTTGCTGATTTTTTGCGTATGAGCCTCGAACAGAGATTAACATGGGGAAAAGAAGATTGCGATCGCGCCCAAAATCTAGCTACAGAATACAATACTTATGATTCCTTACCCTTATCCCGCCGCCAATATGTTGTAGCCGAAACCCGAAGATTACTTTATGATGTCCGCCGCAAGGAAATTACTGCTACTAATCCGACTCCCCAGCAAAGGAAACCTAAAACCGAACCTTTAGTTCCAGTTAAAACAGATCCAGTTAAAACTAGATCTTTAAAGCTAGAGACTCCATTGATAGAAGTAGAAGGATTAAATGGAAGTCAAGTCTCTAAGCTCAAACTTTTGGATATTCAGACTGTGGGAGATATGTTGAGATATTTTCCGCGCGATCACATTGACTATGCCCGACAAGTAGCGATCGCCCAATTGGAAGATAACCAAACTGTAACTACCATTGGCACAATTCGGCGATTTAACTGCTTTACCAGTCCTAAAAATCCGAACTTAACGATTGTCGAAATCATCATTCGTGACTCCACAGGAAGTATAAAACTGAATCGGTTTTGGATGGGTAAACGCTATAATAATCGAGGGTGGCAAGAGCAGCAGAAGCGGCTTTATCCAGAAGGGGCAACGGTTGCAGCATCGGGAACGGTAAAAAGAGGAAAGTTTGGACTCACCTTAGAAAATTTCGATTTAGAGATTTTAGACCATACTGGCGATCGCATCGAATCCAATACCATTGGTAGAGTAGTTCCAGTTTATCCATTAACTGAAGGTGTAAGCCCCGAATTGGTGAGGGCAACGATTATTAAATGTTTACCCGCAGTTGGCAAGATTTTAGACCCAATTCCCGAACGGTTAAGGAATGATTATAATTTGGTGGGATTATCCGAAGCGATCGCCCAAATCCACTATCCCGATGACACTGAGAAGTTAAACGCTGCTATTATTCGCCTCAGTTTTGATAAATATTTCTATCGCCGTTTGGTCGCTCTCTATCGCCGTCAGCAACAAAAAGCCATTCACTTTGTCCCTCGCAGTCAATTAATCGAGCAGTTAGAGGGCATACTTCCGTTTCAGTTAACAAATGCGCAAAAACGAGCGATCGCCGAAATTAGAGAAGATTTACAACGAGATACTCCGATGAACCGTTTAGTCCAAGGTGATGTGGGATCGGGAAAAACTATTGTTGCGGTTTATGCTTTGTTGTCGGCGATCGAATCTGGCTATCAAACTGCTTTTATGGCTCCAACCGAAGTCTTAGCCGAGCAGCATTATCGTAAATTATTAGAATGGTTCACGCTCTTACACATTCCTGTAGAACTTCTGACTGGTTCCACTAAAACTGCCAAACGCCGCCAAATTCTCTCCCAATTAGAAACAGGCGAACTGCCGCTATTAATCGGAACCCATGCTCTAATTCAAGATAAAGTAAATTTTAATCAATTAGGATTGGCAGTAATAGACGAACAGCATCGGTTTGGTCGAGATCAGCGATCTCAACTTTTACAAAAAGGCGAAGATCCCCACGTTCTGATTATGACAGCCACACCGATCCCTCGTACCCTTTATCTCACAAATTCAGAAATTGAAGTCAGTATAATTGACGAACTGCCACCGGGGCGGAAACCGATTCACACTACCCTATTGAAAGCAGGACAGAGGAAGGATGCCTACGATCTAATTCGCCGAGAAGTCGCACAGGGTCGCCAAGTCTACATAGTTTTACCACTGGTCGAAGAATCAGAAAAAATGGAAAATATTCGCGCTGCGGTTCAAGAAAGCGAACATCTACAAGCAACTATCTTTCCTAGCTTTAAAATAGGATTACTGCACGGACAAATGAGCAGTGGAGAAAAAGATGAGGCAATCGGTGAATTTCGGCGAGGGGAGACTCATATTCTGGTAGCAACAACGGTTATAGAAGTAGGAGTAGATATTCCTAATGCTTCAGTAATGTTGATCGAGCATAGCGATCGCTTTGGTTTAGCTCAACTGCATCAATTACGCGGGCGAGTAGGAAGGGGTTCCGCACAGTCTTTTTGCCTGTTAATGAGTGCTTCTAAATCGGAGGCGGCGATCGAGCGATTAAAAGTTTTAGAACAATCCCAAGATGGATTTTTTATCGCCGAACGAGACTTTGAGATGCGAGGCAAGGGTAAAGATGAAGGTAAAGAGCAATCAGGACACGCAGGTTTTTCCATCGACGATCGCCTTCCCGATGAAGCAGCCCGTCAAGAAATTTATCAGATTTCCCGCGCCGCTGCCGAGCGAATTATCAAAAAAGATGCCACTTTAGAGCAATTTCCGCTCCTCAAAGTCGAGTTTGAATATCACTATCAACGACTTCAAGGCGGGGCAATTTTTACTTAAATTATGTTAAATATGCTTTAACATAAACTTATCTTTTTACGTTAAACTTCAAGCCAAAAGGTCAAACTTTATTGCTATAGCGGCAATTTTTATTGGGGTTGATATTATAGAAATATTCGAGAACCAAAATTTAGATCGATATATCGATATTTAGATGATTATTCCCTTAAAGCGCAAAAAATTTGACGAACTCATTCCTGCCGTACCGACCTCAGATCAATATCAATATTACTGGGGTAAGAGCCAAGATGTATTTAGACGGATTTTAATATCTGTGGCTTTGCTAGTAACTTTTTCACTACTTTATAACCGTACACCCGATAATTTTTGGGGCGTGTTGATGTTTGTCTCGGCGGGTTTGGGCGGACTGTATTGGATGTTGGGTCCGGTTAGTAGTGCGATCAGAAGAAATACTAAGGTGCGGAGCTTATCTCAGTGCGGATTTTGGGAAGCTAAGGTTTTAGATATTTATCTTTCTGAAGAGGTGTTATCACGGCAAGAGGATTTCGATCGCAGGGGACGAATGGAAGTTAGCTACGACACTCAGAGCTTTTTTAATTTAGAACTGGGCGATCGCACGGGTTTTACGACTATTTTGAGGGCACCAATGCGCCGAGAGTATAAACGAATTAAGCTCAAACAGTCAGTATGTATGTTGCTGTTATCCAACGATCCCAAATTTAGACGAGTTAGTAAAACTACTACCGATGCCTATCTCCCTGAAATAAATTTGTGGGTGAGTGACTATCCCTATCTACGCCGAGATGTGTTTTTAAACTTAACCAGATACATGCTCTCTCGTGGAAAACCTATAGTAGATGTAGAGGATACTGAAGATCGATCGGAGGAGCAAATTGAAGACCAAGATGACATGGATTATTACGAGGATTAAATTATGACTGTAGCTACTAATTCCCAAAGTAATGATCTGGAAAAACCCGAAATCGAAAATTTAGGGATTATCTCAACTCAATCCTTTGAAGTTAATATTCGCGAGATGGCGATCGATGATATTGCCCCTGTATATCACTTAGGCGAAAGATTATTTACGAGCGAACTATATCCCTATCTTTATCGCACTTGGGATGAGTGGGAGGTAATTGGACTCTACAATACCGATCCTGAATATTGTTTAGTCGCTGAAATTGAAGATTGTTTAGCAGGATTCGTTTTAGGAACAGTAATTAGTAAAGCTTCATGGACGTATGGATATATCCTGTGGCTGGGAGTAAACCCTGATTTCCAACGCCGTGGAGTTGCGGATAAGCTCGTGGATAAAATTGTAGAACGGATGATTGAAGAAGGTGCGCGATCGATGCTGGTCGATACCGATCCTACTAATATCGCGGCAGTTAATTTCTTTACCCGTAAAGGTTTTGGTAATGCCCGCAAGCATATATTTTTATCCATGAATCTGACTAAACATGAATACTTTGGTAAACTAATCGCCTATGAACGCGATAAAGCCGATCGCAGCCGTCATCGCCGTCCTTCTCGATATCCTTAAACTGAAATGCGCAATAAGAATGTAATATTTCAATTGAGATCGATTAATAAAACAGGTCGATAAAAATAATAAAGATTCTGTTGAACTAACTAGCTAGGTGAAAAAATGGAATGGCACAAAACTGATATGCAGGGACTGGCGGCGATTAATACTGAAATCGACCAATCCCAAATTCCTCAATATCGACCAGCTAAATATGAAATTATTCGTCAGGTAATCTATGCTACAGGTGATTTTGCCTATAAAGATCTAATCTGCTTTGGCGATTTAGCTTTAGAAAAAGGAGCCGCCGCGATCGCTGCCCGAACCTCAATAGTTGTGGATGTAGCCACAGTTCAAACCGCCGTTAGTTCTACGATCCAGTCTACCTTTGCCAATGGCTTATATACTTGTACGGGTGTAATTACTCGTCCTCAAAAGTCCAAATCGCAAGCTGCATGGGGCATGGAAACCTTAGCTCAGAGATATCCCAGTGGAATTTTTGTAGTTGGAGAATCTCAAACTGCCCTTGAAACTCTGATGCACTTAATCTCAACCCAAATAGTTTCCCCAGCTTTAGTAATCGCTTCGTTCTCAGAATTTATTAATATTGGTATAGCGAAATCCAACCTGCAAAAATCGACAATTCCATACATCTTAGTAAGCGGGCAAAAAGGCGGAGCAATTGTCGGAGCTAGAATTTTAACGGCTCTGGTATGCTTGGCATGGGAGGCTTACAGCCCCAAAGATGATTTCTAAATTATATGATTCTATTAAATTACTTTGCTGAATAATTTTACTAACTCTAATTCTAATAGCTCATTTTTGGCGATCGCCCGCTACTGGCAACTTTTACGCGCTTTAATCGAACGCAATCTCAAAGTCCGCTATCGAGGCTCTTTCTTGGGCGTATATTGGTCGCTGGTTAATCCTTTAATTAGTACGGGATTATATACGGCGATCTTTGGGGCTACATTCGCTTCATATTATGATAACTCGATTGTAAATTATGTTCTGGCAGCGTTTACAGGACTAATGGTAATGACCTTCTTTTCAGCTTCCACATCGCAAGCTTTGACCAGCGTGGTACATAACGGCACATTATTAAATAAAATTCAACTACCTGTAAGTGTTTTCCCCGTCTCGATGATTGGCTCTAATGTGTTTCAACTGAGCGTTGGTACTTTACCATTGCTAATCGGGATCACTATTTTTTCTTCTAAAAGTATTATTAACGTCTTAGCGTTGTTTGTACCCTGTCTGAGCTTAGTTTTGGCATCAATGGGCATATCATTTTTAGTTAGTACTTTGTATGTATTTTTTCGCGATTTATCCTATTTTTATGAGTTAGTAATTTTTGTACTGGGCATTAGTACGCCAATTTTTTATCCCTCGGCGATCGTGCCCAATGCAGTCAAACCATTTTTACAATTAAATCCCCTCGCTCCTATTATTGAGAGTATTCGCCAAATTGCTTTATCTGGTAATTCCCCTGACTGGTCATTAGCTCAACCCGCAGTTTTAAGTGGCATTATCTGCTTGGTTGTAGGCTGGACTTGTTTTCGCTGGTGGCGATCGCAATTTATGGATTTACTATAAAGTTACCAATGAGAATCGACCTAAAACTTTTAGAAATTTTACCCAAGACTATTTACTTTTGGCTTCCAGTCACGGCAATTTTCTTGGGCTATGGTTTTATGGGGCGGTTGCTCAGAATAATGACGTTTGCTGAAGTAAATAATTCTCAATCTTTACTATTACTAGCTTTATGTGTCGGTAGCGTCTGGGCATTGAGTCTAGGAACTGGCGGGCTTTTAGCCACAGTATTAGCATTGGGATTGGTTTTTAAGATGGGGGGTATGGGTTCTGGATTGATGGCTTTAGCCACCGCCGCCGTCACTATTTGGTTGGGATTTCGGCAAACCGATCGCGAACAAGAGCAAAATACAAACATATCTTTAACAGAAATTGCTGCCCTGTTAGTACTTATGACTTGGGCTGTTTATGTCACTCTAAGCATCTATGAAGTTTTGACTGGAGATACCCTTAACCTAGTTGCAGGAGCGATCGCGGGGAGTTACAGTGTAATTGGGGCGCAAATTAAAGCATCAGGAATTAGTAACAAACAGACTTGGCAATTTATGGGAACGATTGCTGGATTAGGGCTGGCGATTGGCTGGATTTATACGTGGTTTACCTACAAAATATTCATACCTAGTTAGTCTAATTATTCAAGGTTCAATTTATCTATTAATTAACCAAGTCTGTAAATCGGTCAAACTCGTAAAGTCTAATAGTGCTTCGCTCAATTCTTCAAGTACGGGCAACGGTAAACTAGAAATTGAGGAATGTATTTTCTCAGTTATTTTCCCAAATCGTTTTGTTAATAATCGGATAACTAAATTGACCGTTGCTTCTTCGCGACCTTGCTCTAATCCGTGTTCTAGCCATTCTTCCTTAATTTCTTGGTAAACTCTGGTTTCTTGTAGTGTGATTCCTAACATATTTTCTACATCCTTTTGGCTTAACTGTTCAAACTTGTATACCATAATCGTTGTCACCATTTCTATTATGGCTTGACTGGACTGCTCATCAATGTTTCTTTGCAACAAATATCTGGCTTCGACTGGGGCTTGGCTTTCTTTGACTGTGGTGAGTACCATTAATGCTACCCAGATCGGCAAGGTACGAATATCTCCTAACTCATTTAAATAAATACGATGTACTTGGTCACAATTAAGTAATGCCCTATATGGTTGAATGTTGCTTTGCTCAGTTGAGCGATTTGGATAAATTATGACTGTTTGCCAGTTGCTAAATCGAGTTCGATTGCGATAAAAGTACAGAAAGGATTCGGCAAAGGTTCGCTCGTAGAGTTGTCGATCTATTTGAAACTGAACTTCACAAAAATAAACTGTGCCATTAGTCTCACTGGGTAGGAATACCCCATCAATTTCAAATTTTGGTTCTTTGACAGCTACTGAGTCGAATCTGTAACCATTAGCATTTTCTGGGATGCTTGGCAGTAGTTGAAATAATAGAGGCGGAAATTGTTGGAATAGTTTGTAGAAGATTGAATCACGGCGCATAGAGTTTTAATCTTGCAGTTGCTTAGAATTAAATGCCAAATTATTTATTAGAAATAGTTGTAACTTAAGTAAATTAGTATGATGGACTGAGCATTAACTTAACTTTAAGATTAATTTTTAAAATTAGCTTATTAAATTAACCTATTAAATTAACTAAGTAATTATGAATCGTTCGTGGGGTGGTCTGTGGCGTGAATGGCGCGATCTTGATGTACTTCTCATGCTATTTCCGATTGCTTTAACTGCAATTGGAAGCATGGCAATTTTTAGTGCTGAGCTAAATCCTGATTCGTCACAGTGGTGGTGGCATCTAACAATGGGTAGTATCGGCATAATGATAGCTTTGGCGATCGCCCGCACTTCTTACGATCAACTTATTTATTATCACTGGTTTACCTATGCCCTTACAAACTTTTCGCTGATCTTAGTTTTATTAATTGGGAGCATTGAGTCAGGGGCGCAAAGCTGGATTCCGATTTTGGGCGTAAATGTGCAACCTTCGGAATTTGCCAAAGTGGGAGTGATTATTACCCTTGCGGCAATTTTGCACGATCGCCCGATCCAACAACCCCTAGATATTGCCAAAGTTCTATCGGTAACAATTTTACCTTGGGTCTTAATTTTTATCCAACCTGACTTGGGAACAGCTTTGGTCTTCGCCGCCATTTGTCTGGGGATGCTGTATTGGGGTGGAGCAAAGTTGGGTTGGTTAGTCCTGATGGTTTCCCCCTTAATTTCTATGATCTTATTTAATATTTATATTCCCCTATGGTTAGCATGGGTGGGATTAATGGCAGTAATCGCATGGAAAACTCTACCTTGGTTGCGCTTAATCAGTGCGATCGTAGCAGTAGTAGTAAATCTAATTGCAGCGGAAATCGGACATTTACTATGGGGATTACTCCAAGACTATCAAAAACTGCGGATCACGCTATTTCTCGATCCCAGTCAAGACCCTCTAGGTGGGGGCTATCACCTAATTCAATCGAGGATTGCCATTGGTTCAGGGAGTCTATGGGGAAAGGGATTTCTACAGGGTACACAAACCCAACTGCATTTTATTCCCGAACAACATACGGATTTTATTTTTTCAGCGATCGGCGAAGAATGGGGTTTTATAGGTTCTATGTTAATTTTGCTCATATTTTTTGGTATTTGCTGGCGATTAGTTTCAGTGGCAATGGCATCGAGGGATAATTTTGGGTCTTTATTAGCGATCGGCGTATTTTCAATGATTTTGTTTCAAACTATAGTTAATATTGGCATGACTGTAGGGGTTGCCCCTATAACTGGAATTCCCTTGCCGTGGGTTAGCTATGGGCGATCGGCATTATTAACTAACTTTATGGCGATCGGCTTAGTTGAGTCGGTGGCATTACACCGTAGGACGATTAAGTTTTAATTTCTAATTAGCAAAGCTCTTATCTTCAATTGGCACTGGTTCCGCTGAGTGAGTAGAGTTAAAGTCATGATATATGTATATTACAGGGATTCAGTAGTCTACCAACCCTAAACTTCAGTTAAATCTTATGATGGATTTAGTCTCTCAGAACTGTCCTTGTTGTGACAGCGCCAAAGTCGATGTTCGTACCCGCTATAAGACTCAAAATAATGGCACTCACGCGATCTATCATTGTCGTCGTTGCGATATTTATTTTAGTGATACCTACGGCACTCCGATGTCTGGTTTAAGAACACCATTGAGTCGGATTATTGAGGTGCTTAAAGCGAGAACAGAAGGACAAGGATTGAATGCGACAGCACGAATCTTTGGTGTATCTAAAAAGAGCATTATTGATTGGGAGAGGCGCTTATCCGAGTTGAAACCCGTTTTAACCCTATAGAGCTCATTTGATATCTATTCATTTTCAGCAAGTCTAATAAGCATAAG
>CAZLKI010000111.1:0-9035 GCA_964560035.1 uncultured Synechococcus sp. | reverse complement strand
TCGCTCTGCGAGGCTTGTAGAGCCAAAAATGCCTTATTGCCCCCTAAGCCTAATGTACAACTCATATATTGTTGAGGTAGCGACGGTAACGCTTCCACCTACTCGGTATTGTGCCTAATACCCCAAATCGAAGAGTGCTGTCAAGTGCCAAGGACATATCTTTGGCTCCCTTTCTGCGCCATCACTCTCGTCCTCTCAGACGGTCCATCAGGCGTTTGCCCCAGGAGGGTTTTCGATCAGATGCTGCCTGGGAAGGTGGCGATTCACGCTCAGGGCGTGCAGACGCGGTAGCAGACTGACCGCTCCTGTTACCTCCTGGCTTCGCTCTCTCCGAAGACGATTCGCACTCCGCGTTTGTGGGCGGACACCTATTTTGTTCAACCGCGTTGAGACGCACGTCAAAGGCGTCTTTCTGACTTTTTGTTGCCTTCCACCAATGCATAAAAAACGATTCCAACCCCAGTTCCTGTATATACTCCTTCACCCTCTGCCAATCCCTGTTCGACAGGGTATTCTCCTTGTCATGAACCGCTTTGGACACCAGGCTGACCTTCTCTAATCTCTCCAGGTAGGCAGCCTCCGTCAAAAAAGGCGAGAGACGATCGTTGGTGTTAATGAGAAGGTGTAAGGTCTGGCTGGTGCGTGTCATGGCGACATAGAGCAGGCGTCGTTCTTCTTCGACGGAACGACATTTTCGAGGGGGCATCAATCCCTCGTTACAGTCAGGCACGAAAACTACCGGCCACTGCAATCCTTTTGAACGATGGATGGTCATAATGGAGACGAATTCGTCGTCATCGTCCAAGTCCCGGTTGGAATGATACTGTTTACTAATCTCCTCAATATGCTCGAGTAACTGGGAAACCGTTCCTTTATTGTTCTTCGCGTAGATCAGAAAGGCGTCCACGTTAGCGACCTTGCCCTCACCGACTTCCACAAAACCGCTGGACGAGTGCAGGTAAGCACGATAATTGAGTCGGTCCACCAGCTTGGATAACACCTCATAGGACGCAGTGCCAGTGTCCACGGTAACCAGCCAGTCCAACTCTTCCGCCAGCCTCTCAATCTTACCAAGGCTATTTTCAATCGAGTTGGCATATGTCAGGCTTTTTTGAAAGCAGTCAGATGCACTATCATAATCTTTCCGACCAAAATTAACACGCCCCAAACATTCATAGGCATGACCTATTCCATAATTATCCCCGCACTCCTCATCATTCCACAACACGAGGCTTTGCTCATGGATTTGTACAGCTGCCTCATAATGCCCAAGGTGCATTTGCACTTCGCCATGAATATTGAGACATTGGGCTTGAGAACCTATTCTTCCTTCGCGTTGCCAGAGGGAAATCGCCTCGTTGCAGAGAATAAGGGCTGTAGCATACTCTCCGGATTTGGCCGCGATCCACGCCAAATGCGTCTTCGAATTCGCAATAATCCAATTTTTGTGCTTTGCAGGCGGATGATCAAGGCTCAGATTTAAAAGTGAACTTGCACGGGCAAAATCACCCAAGCGAAACGCTACTGAACCTGCACATGAAAACGCCAAGTGACTGCTCGTACACTGTATCCTTGTGTATTCGCTCATGGTCAGATATTTCAGACCATCCTGCAAATGCCCCCGTTGGACGAAAAATCGAAAGAGGGCAATCGCCATCTGTAATCCCTCTTCGATGCTATCGTTTTCCTGACACCAGTCGAGGGCAGCACACAAATTGTCATAATCCGCATCAAGACAATCCAACCATTCTTTTTGAAGGGGCTTATTAAGATGAGGCTCCGCCTCAGATGCCAGTTGACTAAAGTAGGCGTAATGGCGTCTCTGGTAAAAGTGATGTTCATCCTGTTGCTGGAGGAGTTCGTAGGCGAAAACTCGATTCATCTCGTGTAATCGATAGCGTGTTTTTCCTCCTTCATCTGCAATTACTGTCGCAACAAGAGAACACGCAACGAGTTCATACAGATAATCGGCAATTTCGTTTGATTTAAATTCTGAGCCTGCACACACATTGCGTGCGGCTTCTTCGTTCCATCCACGAAAGACGGTTAGCCGCCGTAATAACGCTCGTTCGCTCGGTGTTAAGAGATCGTAACTCCATTGCAAAGTGGCATGCATCGTTCTCTGATGGAACGGTTTGGAAGGATCCCCCTTAGTCAACAGAGTATAAACTTGGTCGTTTATCTCCTGAAGAGAAAGAGTCAGTGTCCTTGCTGCGGCTAATTCAATTGCTAAAGGGATACCTTCGAGTTTTCCACAAATAGTCCGCGCTATCGCTTCATCATTAGGCTCACGCCGTCTTTCCCACTGCGGTGCCCTCTGCTTAAAGAGCATTAGGGAATCATTTGGAGATAATCCGTGAACCTCATGAACTCCCTCCATCCCATGTATCTCTAAAATCTCCCGACTGGTGACGAGTACTTTCAGCTCTGCAAAATGGCTCCGGATATTCAGAGCCATCAGAAAATCGCGGCAGCCATCCAACATATGTTCCGCGTTATCCAGCAACAAGATGCCTCGCTTGCCTTTGAGAAAGTGACTGACCCGTTCTAAATCTGATATATCAGGTCCAGGAGATAATCCCATTGATGCTGCCACAGCATGAGCGATCTGGTTCGGATTAGTAAGGTAGACAAGGCTAACTAACCAGACACCATCCACATAGACATTCTTGTAATCTTGTCTGATCCTTCGTTGAATTTCTAATGCAAGTTGCGTCTTACCAATGCCGCCACTGCCCTTAATCGTGACCACTTGATAATTGTTTATGAGATTGAGGATATTGTTGACATCATCCGTCCGTCCGATGAAAGTGACCGGAAACGGCACATATCTCTCATCAGAACTGCCACGCAATGGACAATCCACCAATGTATTCTGAGAAAGCGCCGCTTGATTTAAGAACTCGCCTAACAACACCTCCAACAGTAACGAGTCTAAAAGGGGCAAATGTGCCTCCTTGCTTCTTTTGAGTGTGCGGTCCCTCAAAGCTTTCAAGGTCTCTACATTCTTATTTCTCTCGATGCCTTTTTGCGCGACTGCAAGGGATTGGGCATGATAGCCTTTTCTTTCCAATAATTCTCCGAGCATAACATAAAAGTCGTCGTTATCAGGGAACGTCCTCATGGCACTACAGATTACATCAGCAGCAGCACCTACATCATGCTGTTCTGCTTTAAAGCTGCTAACTGCGTGCACAGCCCTGATATAATCGTCATGTCTCTTCGCTCTTTGTTTTTTGACGATATCTTTATCAGCTTTGCCACCTTCAACATTGGCAAGTAGTCGCCCTCGATACAGTCCAAGGGCTTTTTCTTTATCGCTAATCTCTCCCGCTATGTATCCATCAAATTGCAAGACATCAATGTCGAGGACAGTGGTATTGAGTTGGTACGGGGGAGCGGCACGATCCTTCCAATTTCCCACTGGTAGCAGTTTGCTAAATCCGCCTTTATTCCTAAGAAGAGTTATGTAGCGCTTTAATTCGTTTTTTTTTCTTGTCCCCTCTCCCCAAATTTCCTCTGCCATCTGCTCTCGGTCCATGGCTTCTTTGGAGAACAAAATGAGCACAAGTAGGACAACAACGGGCATCTTGTCGTCAGGTTGGTATCCTTCGATTTCCACTGGTCCGAACAATTTAATTTTGCGTTGATCCATTTTCCCCTCTCTCTCCGTTCCAAACCACCTAACTACTGTAGCATTGAGCTGTAGCATCAAATTTTCAGAAGGTTTTATCCCATGTTACGATTCGAAGCTCTTGACAGTGCTTTAGCATCCCGTGATATTATGAACACATAACTAAATACCAGTGTCGTATCATGCGAAAACAAGACGAGTCTGATCCTCTGTCATCAGTTGTGCTTCCGCAGCCAGAGAGAGTGGTTACTGAACCCTCATCTGCCGATCCAATTGCCGTTGTTCTCCGTAAACGACAATTAACCTGGACGGAATTCAACAATGAGTGGGGTTCTACGGGGAGATCGCAAGATGCTGAGTTTGCCTACAAGATATCACGGTTTTGCGGTATCTTGGCAGACATGGTCAACCCTAACGTTATGCTCAACAAACAACAACTTTTTTGGGTTGAAGAAATCCTTACGGCACTTCCAAAACAAATCAGCATGGAAGAAGCACAAGCAGGTAATTTTGCCGCGATGGCATTGGTAGGGTTGGCTCAGTATATTAATTCGTGCCAGGAATCTTTGCTAAAAGACCATGTCTGATTTTGATCTCAGACGGAATATCTACGTTGAGGGTTGTAGCTTGAGAGCAGCGCAGCCTCCACTGATAAAGGAGCAAATATGTCGCAAACGGTTCGACCACCATAAATAGTTCGACGCAGGGAAAGTGTTACCAATCCTCTGGACAAGGACAAGGACAACTCCCTGCGTCGGGCAGTCAACAACCGGACATATCTCAACGTATTCGACGCCCAGAGATGTGTCGATTTCGCTCAAGGATCACCATCAGTCTTAATCAAGCCAATCACCGTGTAGACGGCAACTGTCCGTCTGGACCATGGTTGAGCCTTCCAGCATCAGTTTTGGCATACACCACACTGATATATGGATTGTACCTCAACCTATGTGCCTCTGTCTTCAAACTTCGGTGGTCGGGAACGTCGTTGCTTGGTGCCTCACCTTGAGTTTCACACGATCTATTTCCCCAGTGGGAAGAAAGGATAGGGCTATGAATAGGCTTTTACCCGTTCGTACCGACACTGTCCGTCGGCAGCAACTGCTCACGGATGTTATTCAGAGTGCGCTCTCACTCACCCGTCAATCTCCGCCCATTGAAAGCGGGCAGGCTCTCACCGACAAAGTATATGGTCATCTCCAACCCCTCCGGGCACTTTTCTCTGATGAAGGGCGAGCTGATAGCGCATTAAAGCTGATAAGCACGATGATCTCGACGCATTTGGAACCTCATCTGACCACAGCCCGAAGGATTTACATCCAATGGGAGACAGTCCAAACCCAATTGACGGCTCTGACAGTCCATTGCCGCGAGCTTGTCGATCTCAAGCGCAAGCGCGATGAGCTTCGCGCCAAAGCCATTCCGGCGGTTCAGGCTGTTCGTGCCGCCTACTTGCGGCTGGCCATGTTGGTCCTCGTTATGCTCCTGACGCTGGGAGGGGAAGCGGGTCTCGTTTTTGTCGTTTCCATGGATATGGTAGGAGAGGAATCGCTGTTTGCGTCACTGTCTGCCGCAGGCATCGCCCTCGCCTTCGTTCTGTTCAACGAAGCTCTGGTCTGCGTCGGCTTGGCTCCTCTGTACGCCAAACTATACGCCGCCTTATTTCCCTCGTCCTCCATAGCAATCGCTTTGCGGAATCAAACTCAGTCTCCGGCAGGAAGTGTTCCTCCCTCTGTCCTGTTTGGGAAGCGACTGATTTCCCATAAGCCGTTGACCCTGAGCCTGATGGTCGCAATGACCGTTGTCCAGATACTCTTCATTGTCAGCGTCACCCTCTTACGCAAGGAGTATGTCTCAGAAAATACCGAAGGGGTTTTTCTGTTCAACAGCACCTGTTCCATCCTACTCCTCTCCTTCTTCAGTCACAAACTGCTGGAGGTTGTTATTGTGCGCTATCCCGCCGCCCGTGATCTCCGCGCCCAACTGCCCTATCGGGACGAACTGGCGCAGGTAAAAGTCGCCTTCAAAGACACCAATAATAGGATGCGGATAACAAAGCCGCTGAAACGGCAAGCGGTCCGCCTGGAACGTCGCTTCCAAAAGGCGACAAACATAGCGTATCGCTTGGCTTGCCGTGATCCCAAGATCGCCCAAACGGTGAAGGTGATCAACTTGCAACTTGCCGACACCCAATCAACGCCAAACCCAGCGGCGAATTCTCCCGTGCCACAGCCTGCGGGGATAAACACGACCGGAACGCCTACAACGACAGCGCCCCCCGCAGCCGTGGTCTCCCCACCACAACAAGGTAAGTCTCCGTTTGCCACAGGGGTCAGCATAGGAACTTCTCCTAGCACATTTCGTTCCCAGCCGCCCAGAACGCCTCCTTCTGCGGCTTCTCCGAATTCAGCCGCTGGCGTTTCAAGCGTCACTCCTGTCGCGCAGGGCGTGCAACCCGGCACGCCTCCCACATCACCACCACCACAAGGAAACCAACCAATGAGTCCGTCATCTCCATCTGTCTTGAAACAGGGGACTTCCATCATTCTCCTGATGCTTTGCGCCAGTACTCTGTTGTTCTCCAGTTATGGATGCCGTCGCGCCTCTGCTCCACTGTCTCTGGAGCATTCCATCTATCGCGATAAGACGAACAATGAACAGCACTCTAGCTTAATTGCTTCTGCAGATAAAGAAGCGACGAACATGGTCATTGACCAACTTACAAACGCGGCAAAGTCCTATCAGGAGGTTCGGGTCGATCTTTATACGACACCCCCGGCAGGAAATACGGTGGGAGAGAGCCGTCATCATATCGAATTCGCAACGCACGCGAAACGGTTGACGCCCAGGGAACAAAAACGCCAATTGGAAGAACATAAAGCCCAACTGGCTTCGCTTTTCGCCATTATTGAGAAGGAACCCCCGGTTCAAGGCGAATCGGCGATCCTTGCTCCCGTAGCCGCGCTTATCCGCCGTATGAGCGAGAAGCACACTGTGCCCAACGCCTACCGTCAGCTGACCGTCATCTCCAATTTGGAGGAATATTCTCCTAAGGGACTGACCGCTTCCCAAATTGCCGAAGCCCCGGAGAAAAAATTCCAGCAACTGCTCGAAACCGTTAAGCGCAAGTACCCAGCGGTGGCTCATCCTCCTCAGAAACTCGTGTTTCTGGTGGTCGATAACGATGTCCGACGGACGGAAGCCTATCAGAACCGATTGCGCGAGTTCTGGCGGAATGTCGGCAAACATTGGGGCATCACGGAGGTCGAGTTTGTCTCGCCTCAGTCACATACAGTTCATGGAGGCAGGCGTCTTACAACTCCGGCAGAGGAGAACTCTTCGCCTGGTTTGCAGGAACAGACACAGGCACGTCGTGAGCCGTCACTGACCCTCAAGAATCAGACGGAAGGCGACATCGTTCTGAAAGCCACTGACACCCGGAGCCAGGCTCGCTATCAGTTTACGTTTCCTGCCAAGACCGAGCAAACGCAGACCCTTCCCATCGGCAAATTCGCATGGACGCTGACTTATGAACAGGCTGGCTCCAGCGACAAGGGTCGGTGTGCTTTCAAGCCTTATCGGAACTATTTTGCCAGCATCCGCATTGGCAAGGGCAATTCCGATTTGACACCCATCACTATCGGTGATCCAGAATAAACTGTAGACCGAACCGAAAATGTGCTCTCTCCTTGGTTGCATCAGGTCAATGAGAGAGCACAACAAGGCAACTACTCAGAGGATAAATATTCTGTTTACCATTTTTCTTGCTTCATTGGTTTTGTTCAGAGTTTTTAGTCTAGACAGATAGTCATTTACTCGATTCCTCTTCATCAGGCAGTACATGAAGCGAGAGCAATGTCTCCTTTTCTATAACAACATCTACAACTGTTACTTGTCCGCATCTCGAAATTGAAAGTGGGTTTGCCGTCACCAGAATTGATGAGACATCAAATGAAGCGAGGGTTATTGTGCGCGAATTAGAAGCGGCTAAGTATCTGGGACTGACTGTGCGGACACTGAACACTTATCGGCGCAAGGGAACGCTTGCATTTCGGGAAGTACCGGGGAAAACCCGCCCGACTATCGAGTACGACCCGTCAGATTTAGACAAAGTCAAAGCCGAATTAGATGCCAAACGAGCGAGTAGTAAGAAACCCCTGCCTGGCTCGAAAACCGCTTCACAACGGGTCACATTTGGATTGTCGCCCGAAGGCTACGCCGAGTTGGAAAAGGAAGCCGAGCGGTATGCAATGAGCGTTGGGGAGTATGCCCGCCGCCTGGTGCGCGAAGGCTTAGAGAGCCGATTTCAGTCCGAGGCAACCGAATTGCACAACCGAATGAAGCAGTTGGAAACAGAACTTGTGCATACGCACCAAGATTATGCAGCCGCATTTGAAGTTCTCTTGGAATACATAGGACTTGCCCCGGAGGAAGCCAAAGAGTGGGTGACGGAGAACTTACGCTAAATGCTTTCCATCGGAGCCATGAAAGGCGGGCAGCAGAGTTATTATCTGGAACTGGCTCGCGAAGATTATTACTTAAAAGGCGGAGAATCTTTTGGTCTGTGGCATGGGCAGGGAGCGAGCGATTTGGGGCTGTCGGGTGTGGTGAAGGACGAAGCACTCACTCGCCTTTTGGAAGGATTTCATCCCACCGAGGACCGCTCCCTCATCCAACAACAGCAGTACAAAGACCGCACGCACCAGCCTGGCTGGGACTTGACATTCAGTGCTTCAAAATCGGTTTCAGTTCTCTGGAGCCAAGCGGACGAAGCCACAAAGAACACGCTGCAAGCCGCGCACTTCGCTGCGGTCAAAGCAGCATTGAACTACCTGGAAGAGGAGATTGCGGTGACGCGCAAGGGCAAAGGGGGAGTGGACAAGGAGCCGGCGCGGCTTATCGTGGCAACCTTCGAGCATCACACCTCTCGAGCGCAAGACCCCCAACTTCATACTCACGCCCTTGTGCTTAACGCTTGCACGGATGCAAATGGCAAGACCGGGACACTGGAGAGTAAAGGGCTGTATCAGGCGAAGATGGCGGCAGGAGCGATTTACCGGGCAGAACTCGCGTTTCAATTGGAGCAGCAACTCCGTTTGACAGCCGAACGCAAGGAAAGTGTGTTTGAAATCGCCGGAGTGTCCGAATCCTTGATTGCCGAGATGAGCAAGCGCAGAGCAGAGATCGAGAAAGCTCTTGCTGAGGGTGGCTATAGCAGTGCGGCGGCGGCAGAGATTGCGGCATTCAGCACCCGCCAAACCAAAGGACACATCGCTCAAAAGGAGTTGATGTCAAGGGCAAAGTAAAATTTGTCGAATCGGCGCAGTAAAAGTTTCCACTTCGTTGTTGTTTAGGACGCTGTTTGCTCGGTGTTTTCCGCCGCTTGTGGAAGAACCTCCCC
>CAZLKI010000110.1:7175-9047 GCA_964560035.1 uncultured Synechococcus sp. | reverse complement strand
TGTTTGACCTAAAAATTTAAATTGTGAGGAAGTAGATAACTCAGATACTTTTACTTTTGATTAATCCTCGATTTTTCGGACATTTTATAAGTTGTAAAGCATATCTAGGAAAGGGTTGAATACTCCGATTTCAAATCGAGATGATCATTACAGCTACTCGGATAAATTGCTATTGCAGCGATAGGGCGTAATATTCCTAACTTCTTTCTTCTAGTTTTCTAATTAAATCTTGGACATTTCCACATATAAGCTTATCAACTTGCTGCTGACAGAGTTTTGCTACCTCTCGAAGATCTTTTAAACTACCCTTATTATCTCCTGAGCTCAATTTTATTATAGCTCGCATTTTGTATGCCTTAGTCTCTTTAGGATTGATGCGAATAGCTCTAGTGTAGTCAGCGGTCGCACCTTTGTAATCCCCTGAGTTAAACTTCGCATCAGCTCGAAAAGTGTATATATTAGTAAATTTAGGATTGATACGGATAACTCTCGTATAGTCAGCGATCGCACCTTGGTAATCTTTATTATTAGACTTCGCATTACCACTCTTATAAAAAGCCTCTGCACTATTAGCATCCGAAGCGATCGCACCAGAAGAATTTATAGGGATGGAATAAGCAGTCTCTACACTTCGATATGAGGATATAGAACCAAATACAATGGCAACTGCCAAAAGCCTTAAAACATATCGCTTAACCTGTAGCATTTCGTATGTAGCCTCATAACTTATATTAACCATTCAAATTTAATATAAAACTAGGGTTGTTTTTTGTTGGATTTTATAGGCTAGGCTTTGCTAATATCTCGAAGTAACTGCGATCGCATTGAAGTTGGTATATTAAGTCGCTGTTACGATTCCCCGTCTCAAATCCTGTTGAAGGCATGATTATTACTTCTCCAGTTTGGTTACGCTTAATTCCTACATCTCGGTTTTGCTGACAAAGTTCAAAAAACTGATCGGCGGACATATCAATACTTGGCTTAAGATTCAGGGTGATAGCTTCCATAAAACTTAAGAAGGGAAAAAGAGAATAATCTTAGTAAATATCAGAGATGATAGGATTAGATTTAATAGTTAACATACCTTGAAATATATGACTATAGAAGAATTAGACGCAAGATTAGATCGAATTACTGCCTTGACTGAAGCCAATACTGCTAGTACGGAAGCCAATACAGTAAATATTGCAAAACTTGAAGCTGAATCGAAAAAGTGGGATGAAAGATTTTTTCAATTTAGCCGAGATACGCTTAATTTCTCTCGTAACATTATCGTGACGGCTGCTGTAGTTACCGTAGTCGCACCTTTGCTTAAAGAATCGGTAACTTTTGCTTTAGAACTAATTAAAGAAGCACGATAAAATTCCTATAGGTGCGGGTAACATCTCACCACGGCTGTCTAAAATTTGCACCAAAACCAAATAACCAACTCCTAATAAAATAGCAACAGCCCCTGTAAAAACTGCCAACCACTGCGATCGCTGCATATATTTCTCTGCTCTCAAAATTAAAGTTAATCCTAACCTATATCACGATTTCAAAGTTCAATATCCAAAGGTTAGAGTCGATCCTCAATTCACCCAAATTTTCTGCTAATTAGGATCTTTCCAATAATCTGGCTCACGATAGCTGTATGCTACTGCAAGAATATAAACCATATCATCACGATAAATGTAAATTAATTTGTAAGGAAACCGCCTAATCAGTATATTTCGTATCCCTAGTCTCACTTCTTGACCTGCTTCAGGACAACGCTCAAGAATATTCACAACTGACTGCACTTCCTTTTTAAATTGCTCTCCAAGCCCAAGTTCCTGAGCTTCATAATAATCGAGTACCTCATCAAATTCCTTAGCTGCAAGTGGGTCAAAA
>CAZLKI010000110.1:0-7075 GCA_964560035.1 uncultured Synechococcus sp. | reverse complement strand
AGCGATCGCAGACTATCTAATAGCTCAGAGTATGACAGCTCAAATTTAAGCCTTACGAAGACTTTCCCACATTTGCAAATATTCTTGTTTAGTCACTTCAGGTAAAGGCAAGATCGATTCACTTTTAGCTAAAACTTGAGGATTAGGAAATTTGACTGAATCGTTAGTTACACTTTTCGGAAGGGACTTAGGATCGGCATTAGTTGAGCTAGAGGAAGTTAGAGCAGTTATTTGATTGGCGATCGCGGGTTCAAGACAAAAATTCAACCAATTTTGAGCAAAAACTTTATTTTCAGGGCGCGATCCTTTTTGAGGTATTACCCACATATCAGTCCAGATTGCCGTTCCTTCTGATGGAATTACGATCGCAAGATCGGGATTTTGTTGTACAGCCTTGACCATATCCTGTGACCAGCCGACCGCCACCCAACTATCATCAATTAATAATGGTTGAAGATAGGTATCAGAGGTGTAGTTTAAAACCTGATTATGAAGTTGTTGCAGTTCAGACTTGAGCGTGGCGATCGCTTTTAAGTCCAAAGTTTTATATGAATATCCTAATTTTTTTAGAACCAAACCAATTACTTCACGGGCATCATCGGGTAGGGTAATCTTACCTTTTAAATCGGAACGCCATAGATCCGCCCAACTGGTGATAGGTGAACTTAATTTATCTGTGCGATAGGCGATCGCTGTAACTCCCCACCGATAGGGTATTCCCCATACTTGCCCGTCACGAGTAGCTGCTTGTTGCCAAGTGGTTGATAGATTTGACCATTGTGATATTTGACTGGGATCGATCGGTGAGATTAGTTTTTGGGCGATCGCCATATCCAACCAAGCATCTCCTAAACTAGCGATATCGGGAGTTTTATCGGGCTCCGAAGTTTCTTTTAATAATTTCCAAATTTCTGCGGGCGCAGCTTCAGTTTTAAGTTCTACAGGTTTACTGCTGTATTTGGTTGCAAATTCTTTGACAACTTTAGAAGGAATTGCTCCAGACAAGCCTAAAATTCTCAGTCGTTTGGGATCGGCAAATAAACTACATCCACTTAATGTGCTACTCAGACCACCTAGAGCGATCGCCGCACTACTAATTAAAAAATCTTTTCTCCGCATTTTGCTTTTTTTAGTCTTGGCTTTTAGGTTTTAAGGAGCTTTGGGTGTAGATTTTCTAGTAATTGGAATTAAATAGGCAATAATTGCCCCGCCAATAAACCCTGCTACATTGCGTGTAATCGGTAACCAATCTGTAGTTCGCATAATTACTGGAGCAATACCAAACGCCACAAACAGCATTCCCCATAAAGGCGTAAGAATCAATGCCCAACGTAGCGCAAAAGCTTCACCCTCATGACGAGGCTGCCCCGCAAAGCCAAAAATTAAGCCGCCCAAGATTGAAGTCACCAAAGTTAAAACCCATTGTTCTTGAGGTAAACCCGGTACGACATTGCAACCATTCTGCTCTAAACAGGTTGTAATTGCGCTAATAGATGCCAAAATTGCCTGCTCTTGCCCTTTTTCTCTTACAAAAAACTGATTGCCGTAACGCGACTGCAGCTCGATCCAAAATCCTCTTGGCAGCAAATTGTAGACTTCATCCCCTACATTAAAATTCAAAAGATTGCGGTCGCGCGCATCTGCCACCAGTAAAATACTACGCTTGTTTAATCCCCAAAACGCCTTAACAGCACGTCCCGGAGTTAGATCGACTTGAGTAAGTACGCGCAACTTCCAGCCTGTTTCAGTTTCAAATTTGGTGATGTCTTTATCGATCTTGTTTTTTTGAAAATCACTTAAAAACTTGCCTAGATCGATCACATTAGTCATCTGCTCTGGTAAAAGCTCTGGAGCATCAATTGCCTGTACTGGTGTCGGATTGCTAAAACTAATTAACAGGAATGATAAAAAGGCGATCGCCAGAACTACAAAACGGCTAAAGAATTTGAACATACGCACCATATCTATATTTTTGATTTTTAGAAGAGAGGAAATAATAATTTTTTTGGAAATACTGTTTTAATAAATCTTTACTCGACATTACCTAATTGTAAGTTCAAACCTACTTCTATGGGTCGAAAACTAACTCATAATCAACTGAAAATAGATAATGTCGCGATCGTAAGGTAAATTGTGAAGCAGTTAATTAATAAACTACTCAGCAAACACCCTAAATTTAAATCGCATTAATCGTAATGAAGGCATATCTAGCAGCCGCCGTCCAAATGACCAGCATCCCTAACTTAGAAAAAAATTTGGCACAAGCCGAAGAATTAATCCAACTAGCAGTAAACCGAGGGGCTGAGTTAGTGTGTTTACCAGAAAACTTTTCTTTTTTAGGTGATGAAGAAGCTAAAACCCAACAGGCAGAAGAGATTGCCCAACAAAGCCTGAAATTTTTAGAAACAATGTCGCAACGCTATCAAGTCACCTTACTAGGTGGTGGATTTCCAGTACCGCAAAATTCGGAAAATCCCAAATCAGGAAAGCTCTTTAACACAGCCGTCCTCATGGGCAAAGATGGGCAAGAGTTGGCAAGGTACCACAAAATGCATTTATTTGATGTCAATCTCCCCGATGGTAATACCTATCAAGAGTCCGATATTATTCAAGCTGGTTCTACGGCTCCGCCTATTTATTATTCCGATCGCTTGGGTAACTTGGGCTTATCGGTTTGCTATGACGTGCGGTTTCCCGAACTATATCGCTATCTATCACTTAATGGGGCAAACATCTTATTTGTGCCTGCGGCATTTACAGCCTATACAGGTAAGGATCACTGGCAAGTTTTACTTCAGGCACGGGCGATCGAAAATACCTGCTACATTATTGCTCCCGCCCAAGTTGGAATGCATAACCCCCGCCGTCAGTCCCACGGTCACGCAATGATTGTCGATCCTTGGGGATTAGTTCTAGCTGATGCTGGAGATCAGCCCGGAGTAGCGATCGCCCCGATCGAACCATCGAGATTAGATCAAGTCCGCCGTCAAATGCCATCCCTTCAGCATCGAGTTTTCAAAAGCGAATAAAATAGTGAATAAAAATATTTAGTTATAATCCCAGTGCTTTTGCCATGACTGCTATAGGTGCCGATTGTCCAGTCCAAAACTCTAAAGCGATCGCCCCTTGGTGTAATAACATCGTCAAACCATCGATCGCAATCAAATCCTGAGCTTGGGCGATCTTTAAAAATTTTGTAGGTCGTGGCGTATAAATTAAATCGTAGGCGATCGCGACCTTAGGGATTAAATCTATTTGCTCTAGGGTCAAAGGCGAACCAAGATCCTTACCCATACCAATAGGTGTTGTATTAATTACTAATCCTGCTGCGGGCAAAAGATTTTCTAAGTCAGCCCAAGTATGAACGCTTAAACCTTGAACTTGTAATTGCTCGGTCATAGTTTGGTGAAATTCTTTAAGCTTAGGGCGATCGCGTCCAATCACATTAACCACCGGACACCCCAACTCAAAACATCCTGTCACAGCCGCTTTTGCTGCCCCACCACTGCCTAAAATTAGTGCGGGAATGTTTGTCCAATCTCGATCGATCGCTTTTAATGGCACTAAGAAACCATGCACATCAGTATTCGTACCGATCCACCCGCGATCGCTACGCTTAACCGTATTAACTGCACCTACAGCCTTAGCTACATCTGTAATTCGATCTAGTAAAGGCATAATTTTTTGTTTATGCGGAATTGTTAGATTAAACCCTACAACAGACGAGATCGCCTCTAAACCTTTAACCGCCAGAGCTAAATCCGTAATTTCTACAGGCAAAGGCACATACACATAGTCCAAACCCATAGCGGAGATCGCGGCATTCTGCATCAAAGGGGACAGACTATGGCTGACGGGATTTCCCACAATTCCTAATATTTTGGTAGTGCCTGAAATTATCATATTTAACTAAATTGTTCAGATAAACTTGAATCGGTACTCAATCTTATGTCAACTAGAACTCCCAAACAAAGTTATGCTTTGAATAAATGAATCTATCTAAATAAGTATTTATAAGTTTTTAGCGAATAATTAATTAAATTAAATCAAATAAATGGGTCGTGCATAATCTATGTACGCTAGAATTGGCGATAAGTACGTTCAAAATGAAGGAGTAGTGTGATGCGTAGTCTTTATTTAGTGACAATTGTAGCTACAGTATGGCTTGGAGCTTGTACCACTGACGGTGGAGTATCGATTAAATGTACGATAAATGGAGAAACTAAAGAATTTGTGACAGCACCAGGGAAAGAAAATTGCGATCAAATTAGAAGTGCACCAATAGCAGCTAACGCACCAATAACACCGCTTACCGAAACCCCAATTTTTACCGCCCCATCTGTGGTTCAAACTACTCCCGGTTTTTTAGAGCCAACCAACAAAGCTCAAAGACAGGAAGAACTTGCCGGTAGGCTTTCAGGTGCAGAGCGCGATCCATTTGCCGTAATCCCTGGTAGTGTTCCCCCACCTCCTGCTCCGCCAAGACCTGCGTTTGTGCCAAGACCGCCGACAACGCCCCGCACAACGCCTCGTACAACGCCTCAAGTTAAGATAGTACCAGTGCCAGTACCAGTACCAGTAGTAGTAGTGCCTCCTTCAACTGTAGAAGCTAGTGCTGTGCTTGTAAGTGGAATTTTGGATATTGGTGGTAGCAGATATGCAATTATTAATGCCCCTGGCGAACCTACTTCACGTTCGGTCGCTGTTGGTCAAACCTTTGCAAATGGTAAGGTTTTATTCAAGCAAATAAAGGATGTATCGGGTACAACTTTTGTGATTCTCGAGCAAAACGGGGTTGAGGTAACAAGACCAGTTGGCAAGCAAACTATAGGTGTAGCCAAAGATTCATAATCTTATCTGGGAGTCTTAGTCGTTCGCATTACCTCCCGTAACTAACTTAGAAAGCGATCGGCTACTTTTTCGGTGCCATCAACATGGTAATGTTTCGTCCTTCGCGCTTAGGTGCCTGTTGAATCTCTGCTACGGGACCGAGGTCGATCGCCATACGGTTTAATAGCTCTTCGGCAAGATCGGCGTGTTGAATTTCTCTACCTTTGAACATCACAGTTGCTTTAACTTTATCGCCTTCTTTTAAAAATCTTTCAGCATGATTAATTCTGACTTGATAGTCATGCTCTTCGATTTTGTAGCGCATCTTTACTTCTTTAACGTCAACTGTATGTTGCTTTTTACGAGCTTCGCGGGCTTTCTTTTCTTGCTCAAATTTAAATTTGCCGTAATCCATGATCCGACATACGGGGGGATCGGCTTTATCACTCACCAAGACTAAATCTAGTTCTTTTTCTTCAGCCAGCTTCGATGCTTCACGCGGGGTCATGATTCCTAACTGTCCGCCATCGGCATCGATAACACGGACTTTGGGGAAGCGAATACGTTCGTTGATTGTAGGTAGATCTCTAGTCGGTTTTTTCATGCAGTAGTTTTAGGTGAGTAATGTTTTTAGTTACTAAGTAAATTAAATAAGTGAATCTAATTAAGGATCAATTGTAGCACTTGACATAAATGTATGTTTACAGTAGTGAGATTTATTTTTTAGTGAGATTTATTTTTGAGGTTATGTATAATCTTTTATAATTCGCATTAAGTGGAATTAGTTACTATAGATGAAATCGTGGGTTTCGCGATCGCAGAACGTAATATAAACATAAAAAACAAGGCTAAGGATTGATTCAGACGTTAATATATTCTGTACAAAACAAGAGCTATCAATATTTGCATAAGTGAATCCCATGACTCAAACTGAAATCGAAAAAACTGAAGTTGAAAAAACCGAAAAGAAGGATATTCCTGTAAATATTTATCGTCCTAGTAGTCCTTTTGTGGGCAAATGTATCTCCAGCGAGCCACTACTAAGGGAAGGAGCGATCGGTATTACTCAGCACGTCAAATTTGATATTTCTGGCAGCGATCTGCGCTATTTAGAGGGTCAAAGTATTGGCATTCTCCCACCTGGTACTGATAAAAATGGTAAAC
This sequence comes from uncultured Synechococcus sp., assembly GCA_964560035.1. Classification (GTDB taxonomy): domain Bacteria; phylum Cyanobacteriota; class Cyanobacteriia; order Pseudanabaenales; family Pseudanabaenaceae; genus PCC-7502. The sequence goes on along the minus strand of CAZLKI010000110.1, from coordinate 1,081 downwards.
CTCATAAGCTACGTCTCTATTCGATCGCCTCTACCCGCCTTGGTGACGATCTAGACTCTAAAACCGTATCTTTGAGTGTCAGAAAGCTTGAATATAAGAACGAAGCAAACGAGCAGGTGCAGGGAGTTTGCTCCAGTTTTATTACCAGCATTAAGCCCGGTGATGAAATTAGAATTACAGGACCTGTAGGTAAAGAAATGCTTTTGCCTGACGATCCCACCGCCAACATTATTATGATTGCGACTGGTACGGGGATTGCCCCTTTTAGAGCTTATTTGTGGCGGATGTTTAAGGAAAATCATCCTGAATATCAATTTAAAGGTTTAGCTTGGTTATTTTTTGGTGTGACCACGGAAAGTGCCATTTTATACAAGTCCGATTTAGATTGGATGGCATATAAAAACAAACAAAATTTCCGTTGCGACTACGCCCTCAGCCGCGAACAAAAAACTGCCGATGGCAAAAAAATGTACGTGCAAAATCGCATGGCAGAATATGCTGATGAGCTATGGACATTATTGCAAAAGCCTAACACTCATACCTATATCTGCGGACTTAAGGGTATGGAAGATGGAATTGATGAATGTATGATTGAAACTGCGGCAAAAAGCGGTGTAGATTGGAAAGTTTATGAAAAAGAAATGAAAAAAGCTGGTCGCTGGCATGTTGAAACCTATTAATTTTGGATTTTCATTAATTTAACTCTTGCTTGAGGGGGGAAGTATTAATTTCTCCCTTTTTTATCGGAAAATTGGGTTTAAAACCCCGTCCTTCAGGACGACTTTATATTCTGATTTAACAACCAGTAGAACCAGCAGTTCCAAATTCAAACGGTAACATACATTACAAATACAAGAGCTTTATTGTGCAGTTTAGAATCGTTAAATCTATCTCTGGTATTTTTAGCATTGATTGATCGAATTTCATCTTCTCGCAGTAGCAAGAAGCGTCAAGATGTTAGAAATAAATTCGATCTGCGACTTAACAAAAAGTTACAGTAGATCTAGCTGTTAGAATCCAAATCCCTTGTTAATAGGTGTTCTACACTCGTTGTATCATTAATCACATTTTGAATTTGGAA
>CAZLKI010000109.1:3529-9076 GCA_964560035.1 uncultured Synechococcus sp. | reverse complement strand
GTTTTGGGAGAGGGCTAGGGTGAGGGTCTTAAACTCTTCCGCGTAAGGTGAGTTACAACGATGAAGTAAAGAGCTAATCTAATGAGATAATGAGATTTAGAACCATAATGAGAATTGCTGAGGTCAATCTAAACAACTCGACAAATTGTTATAAATATGTTGAGTTCCCAAATTAATGTTAATTTAATTGCTCAATTTACTGGATTATTAATACAAAGATATCTAGAAACTACAAAGCGACTTGCCTAATATTCCTTAAAATCATTCATTTGAGATTACTTCTGTTTAATTACTTCTGCTTAATTACTAAGAGCGTAATATCATCAAATGTTTCTTGTTCGCCAATAAACGATCCCAGGTTGCTAATAACTTCTCGACGAATAGCCCCAGCCGACCGATGGGAATTTTCTGCAATTACTGCACAGAGTCGATCTAGCCCATATTGCTCCTTAGCCATATTTTCAGCTTCGGTTACACCATCGGTATAGAGTACGGCTATATCATTTTGATAGAGTTCTAATTCGGTCTTATTAATGAAGTTGCTAATTTGTGGTTCTAAGCCAATCGGAAAACCCAAATCGATAGTATCAATTCTTTCCACTATGCCTGTAGCCCGAACGATGATCATCTCTTCATGCTGACCGCTAATAGTAAGTTTACCTGCTTCGTAATCAATCAAAGCTAGGGTGAGATTTTTGTCTGATTCCATGCGTTTGGCATTGTCATAAATAGTCCGATTGAGTGTGGTGAGAAATTTCACAGGATCGGTTTCATTATTCACAAGCAGAGTTCTTACAGCCGTTTGTACCATAATCATCAAAACGCTACTTTCCAAGCCATGTCCAGTCACATCCCCAATGCCAATTTTAATACGTCCACCATCTTCGACTAGAATATCGTAATAATCCCCGCCCACTTCCGATGCTGGTTCCATGTAGCCCGAAATATCTAGTTCTTTAATTTTGGCTAATTCTGTATCCTTGGGTAAAATCATCTGCTGCAATCGCCGTGAAATTGCTAATTCCGAACTCATCCGCATATTGTCGGCTTTTAACTGTTCGTTGAGTAGAAGGATGGATAGATTTGCTTGGGCTAGAGAGTTTTGGGCAGTAATGCGATCGCTAATATCTCTGACCGAGCCTTCATAATAAAGTAAACTACCATCATCATCTCTAACAGTACGTGCATCTTCGGAAATCCAGATCGTTGTTTCATCTTTACGGTAAATTTCGGATTCAAATTTAACAACCTGATTATTTTTTGCCATCAGATCGATGAAATCTCTCCGCCGATTGGGATTGACGTATAATTGACGCTCTACATCAGTCCGACTGCCGATCAGTTCGGTTGCAGATGCATAGCCATACATTTGCACTAATGAAGGATTAACGCTGATGTATTTACCATCGGTTGAAGTCTGAAAAATCCCTTCGATCGCGTTTTCAAAGATACTACGATATTTAATTTCCGAACTCCGTGCCGCAGCGATCGCCTCCACTAAAGCCACCGCAATGCGATTAAATGAATCCACAACTACTGATAGTTCGTCTTTAGTATCTAACCTAATTGTTTCTAAGGTGCCAGCATGTCCATTAGTCATGCGTTTAGCCGCAATATCTAAACATTTTACTGTTTGCATGACTGATTGATAAAATCCTACAAAAAGATAGGCGACCAATAACAAAATACTAATTACAAATATAGAAATTAAGATCTGCTTTTGGATGAATCCCGCAATTCTATAGTTCAGCAATAAATCCAATTCATCTAAAGTTTTTTCACCAAATTTAAATGATTTCTGATTGGTGTCTTTACTTAAAGTAATCGTATCAATAGAAAGTTTTTGATTATTTTGGGTTACTTGAATTAAATCTTGTTTAATTTTATTGAGGTCTTGTAAAAGTTCTTGTAAATTACTTGCAAGTTTGGGGGATAAGTTGCCCAGTAGGTTATTTTTAAAAGAAGTATTTAAATTTCTATTTAGAGTTTGACTTTGATCTGACAATAGGGCTAATAGTTGATTTAACCGCGATCGCTCGGAAGTGCTAATTTGTCCTCTATTATTAGTTTCTAAGCCAATAAATTCAATTTCAGCCAATATTTCTTGTAGATCGGGTAACTTTTGTAAAGTCGTATCCATCAAATAGTATGTGTCTAAATCTGGATCGAGGATTAAATTAGATGTATCACCAACTTGAGATCTTAATTTTTTAATTTCATTAGTTATGCGTTTGTAGGTAGATGTATTTTGACTGTTATCAATTGGACTTAAAGTTTTAATTGTTGCTTTGAGATCATTAAAATTTTCCTGTGTTTTTAGGCTAGTTCCTAAGTCGCGATCGATAGATTCTAAAGCTTGTAACGACTGTTGGATTTGCGATGACCTGAAGTTAGAATTTCGATCTTGTATGGCGATTTTACCTTTAAGATTATCTTGCCAAACTTTATTTAAGGGGCGGAGATATTGATTTCCCTCGATCTCTTTATTGGCAAAATCTACCCTACTATGAATCTCTGTTAATAGTAGATACATCATTAGAAGGACTGGCAAGCTAAAAATGATGCTGATTAATAAAAATTTCTGCAGATATTTAAGGTTATTCATGATGGCGATCGCAGGTTTGAGATGGATCATAAAATATCGTTCTAATAAAATTATTAATGTTAGCTAAATACCTAATATCTTGTTAGTTGCCCAGTCTCTAAGTGCAATTCTCTAAGTGCAATTCCCTAAGTGCAATTCCCTAAGTGCAATTCCCTAAGTGCAATTCTCTAAATACAATTTTCTCTAGTTAGTTTCACTAGCGATCGGTATAGCTGAGTTAGTTAGATATATTAGCAAAAAAAAAAGCTCTGAGCCAATCCCAGAGTCAAACTTATTAATACATCTAAATCGGGATGATAGGGATTGAACCTACGACATCCTGCTCCCAAAGCAGGCGCGCTACCACTGCGCTACATCCCGTCAGTAAAATACATATTAACCTAATTTGTCCATAATTTATCAGCAAATGCAAAAATTTACCCGACCCAAAAATTATAATTACTTGACATTTTGCTTGTCTAAGTCTGAAATATAGAGGTGTAAGGAGTAAATGTGATAATAAAGCAATGAAATTATTTGGCACAGATGGAATCCGAGGTCATGTGGGGAGTTTTTTGACAGCCCCGATCGCACTACAAGTTGGTTTGGTAGCGGGTTATGTTTTAAGATCGCAGTTAAAGGAACGTCGAGATGATACTGAGCGCCACGTGGTTTTAATTGGACAAGATTCTCGAACTTCAGGCAATATGCTGACTTCAGCACTAGCGGCGGGATTAACTTCAGCAGGATTAGATGTATGGAATTTAGGTTTGTGCCCAACTCCGACTGTGGCATACTTAACATCTCATTTATCGGAGGCGATCGCTGGGGTGATGGTTTCTGCCAGTCACAATCCACCTGAGGATAATGGCATTAAATTTTTTGGGTCAGATGGGACAAAGTTGAGCAAAATTCTCCAAGCCCAAATTGAATCAACTCTGGAAGGATCTGCAAGTGAGGAGCGATCGGGGAAAACTTATTGGGGAAATTATGTAGAGCGATCGCCGTTAGTTGAGCTTTATGAAAATTCTCTATGCAACTCGATTAGCACTAATCTACAAGGGCTAAAAGTAGTTTTAGATCTAGCTTGGGGGGCAGCTACTGTAGTGGCTCCTAAAGTATTTACAAGTTTGGGGGCAGAGGTTGTTTGCTTGCACGATCGACCATTGGGCGATCGCATAAACGTCAATTGTGGTTCTACGTGCTTAGATCCTTTACGGGCAGCAGTTGGAGAACATAAAGCCGATATGGGATTTGCGTTTGATGGTGATGCCGATCGAGTTTTGGCAGTAGACGATCGCGGCGGCGCTATTGATGGTGATTATATTTTATATTTGTGGGGACAGCATCTATTGCAGTCAGAGCGACTTCCTGATGCACGCTTAGTCACAACTGTAATGGCTAATTTGGGCTTTGAAAAAGCTTGGCACAACCTTGGAGGGCAAATGGTACGCACTCCCGTAGGCGATCAGTATGTCCATGCCGAAATGATGAAATCAGGGGCAATGCTTGGCGGCGAACAATCTGGTCACGTTTTATGCCGTCATTATGGCGTTAGCGGAGATGGCTTGCTTACAGCTATTCATTTAGCAGCCTTAGCCAAAGAGCGATCGCCTTTATCCGAATTAATGGCACAGAGCTTTATACCCTATCCCCAACTTCTAAAAAACGTCCGAGTGGAAGACAAACAGAAACGCACAAACTGGCAAGAATGTCAACCTCTTTATCAAGCTGTAGATAGAGCTATTAATGATTTGGGCGATCGGGGTAGAGTTTTAGTCCGAGCCTCTGGAACTGAGCCTTTGATGAGAGTGATGGTAGAAGCTGAGACCTTAGATCTTGCCCAGCACTGGACTGACCAACTTACAAATACCATTCAACTCCACCTAATTTAGAGTAATTTTAGAGTAATTTAATAATTAGCAATGCGACCTAAAACTCCTCAAGACTACGAAAAACTCAAGGCTGAATTGAAAGCACCATTTTTAGGTTTACGCCGATTTATATATTTGGCTTGTGGCGCATCGGGGAGTGTTGGTGCTTATATTTTCTTAACTCAGTTATTAGCGCAAAAAGGAGAAATGAGTACAAACTTAAATAATCTAGCTGTACAAATGGGCGTGATTGGTTTGATGATTTTGCTTTATCGGTTAGACCGTCCTAAGGCTTGAAATAATAACAAATTATTTTATTAATCTGACATTTTGATGATAATTAATACTAATTTTGAGATTTAACAGGTTCATCACGATACCACCACGCCAAAATTTGTACCCAATTCCATCCGCGTAGAGCCATCTGCTGGCTGATTTTTTGATCGAGATGCTGTCCATCAGACACTGGCATAAACCCATTTCCCCAACTAATCCAGTTTAGGGGCAAACTAGCTCGATAGTAGCCCTTAAAGCCATCTCTTAGAATATATCCTGCGGTTGTAGAGACAGCAAGATCGCTATTTCCATGGATGATAGAAACGGGGGCAGGCTGTTTTGGATTGAACTTAAAAAATCCACTATAGACCTGATCGCGAGTATCGCTAACTAAATCATAGGGTGCTATACCCCATTTACGTTGTTTTTGAGTATTAATAGCATAGCTGCGGGCGGCAACTGCCTGTGCTTTTAGGGCATCTATATGCCAACTGGCAGGCATTTCCGAAGGTACGACACTACGCAAATATTCTTCAATAGGGAGAATATTAATGGCGATCGCTTTACTATTCCAAGATCTAACCTCCACATTACCGGGGTAAAGACGATCCCCAACTTGGGTTAATCCATTATTGGAAGGCTGAATTAGATTAACTTTATTTCGAGGAATGGTATACCATCTGCCGGGATTAAGGGTAATAGGATCGAGATTTCCTTCAGTGGTTAAAGTTGCAGGCTGGGTTACAGCAATAGGCATTTGAGGATTTGCTGCTTCTTTAATTAAAACTCTTAAAACGGCTGCGTTAGCTATAC
>CAZLKI010000109.1:0-3429 GCA_964560035.1 uncultured Synechococcus sp. | reverse complement strand
AATCTTTTCTTTCTTCTTCTGGCGATCGCCTTACGTTTTAGTTTTTCAATTGGGGTCTCAAAGTGACGGAGTCGTTTCATATCTGCAAAAATTCCTGCTTTGGCAACTTGTCTCTTAAATCGCCGTAAAGCTGATTCAATCCCTTCATTTTCCCCAACATTCACTTGTGTCATTCTATATTACCTAACCTTTAATTATTTTTAGGAGTCTGTGTTTTTAGTAGTTAACCAACATTCTTAGTAATTAATTAAATAGATAAGAAAAGTGAAGCTGATATGAGCTAAAAAAGCCATTTCACTTCACTGTAACTTTTTAATTTAATTGTTGATGGAATGACTGTCAAGCCTTATCAAAGTCTGAGTTGGTAAATGATTAAATTAATTAATAGTTACCGCTAAAGCTTAATAACGGCGAGAAAATCCATCTCTGTTGCCGCCGCGTCCACCGCCGCTACCGCCGGGGCTTCTTTCTTCTCTAGGCTTGGCTTTATTAACTTTTAAGTCTCTGCCCATCCATTCTGCACCGTCTAGGGCAGCGATCGCTGCTTCTTCTTCGGCATCAGTGTTCATTTCGACAAAGCCAAAACCACGCATCCTGCCAGTTTCACGATCTGTTGGGAGTTGGACACGCTTTACGGTACCGTATTCAGCGAAAATGTTAGAAATATCTTGTTGGGTAACATCATAAGAAAGGTTACCGACGTAAATAGACATGAAATGTATCTCCAGAATCAAATAATTAATGAAGAGTTTTAGATTCGGGAAGATGATTGCTAGATTAGAGAACCTGTCAGCCGAATTAATGCTCAGCTAACATCGTATCACAGATAAAACTATTGCCAAACTTAATTTATCTTAACTGTTGATGTTATCTAGTTTATGCAGCTTGGCAATAAAGAATCCGTCCATATTATGCTCGTGCGGCAGAATTTTTAACCAAGGGCGATCGCTTGCAATTCCAAACTGAATTGAAACATTTGGGTCAATTAATTGCCAGTCAGGATGATTTTCTAAGAATTGCTCTATGACAGCTTCATTTTCCGCAAAATGGAGGGTACAAGTTGAATATACTAAAATTCCGTTTGGCTTAACCCAAGTTTGTGCCTGATTTAAAAGCTCGGTTTGTAAGATTGCTAATTTTGCTGAATCCTCTGGGGTTTGCCGCCAACGGGCATCTGCATGACGATGTAAGGTTCCTAATCCCGAACAGGGAACATCTAGCAAAACTCGATCTGCCTCAAATATGAAATCTCGACTATCTCCTATGCGAATTTGAATGCTGGATAAATTCAGCCGATCGCAATTTTGTTGAAGTTTTTTGAGTCGGCTTTCAGTGCGATCGCACGCATAGATTAACCCGCGATCGCCCATTAGTTCGGCAATATGAGTAGTTTTCCCTCCAGGAGCAGCACAGGCATCGATAATCACATCATCAGGTTGGGGATCGAGAATTAAAGCGGCTAACTGTGCGCTGGCATCTTGTACTGTCCATAAACCTTCAGAAAATCCGATCAAATCTGGAATACTGCCAACTCTAGAGCTTAAACGTAAAGCATTAGGGATCGAGGGTAAAGTTTGAACTTCCACATTTGCTTTTTGGAGTAGAGCAATTAATTCTGAAGTTGAGATTTTTAAAATATTCACGCGTAAATCTATATGTGGCGATCGGTTAAACCATTGGCATAACTTGTCTGTGGCTTCCCTACCAAATTGTTTTGTCCATAATTCAATTAACCAATCGGGGAAACTGTAAAGGGTTCCTAAGTCTTGGATATTGGCATAGATACTCTGCTGCTCTTGCCTTTGACAAACCTTTCGTAGTATGGCATTGACCAATCCCGACAATCCACCTAATTTTTGTGACTTGGCTAAATCGACGCTGGTATTCACTGCCGCAGAATTGGGAATATGATCTAAAAAACAAATTTGATAAATCCCAATCTGAAGAATTAAACGTAAATCTGGCGGCTGTTTATCTGTTGGTTTACCTGTAAATTCGGCAATTAAGGCATCTAGGGTGCGCTGTCTGCGGGTAATACCATAAACTAATTCGGTAACTAGAGAGCAATCGCTTTTAGAAATATCTGTGCCACTTTTTAGTATGCGATCGAGCGCAACATCGGCGTAGGTATTCTGTTTGTTAATTAACTTCAGAGTATCAAAAGCTAGTTTACGCGCGTTTGTCATGAGATATCAAATTAAACCATCTACCATTACTGACCTATCTAATGACTATAGAAGGTATTTTATCTGCTAGTACTGTTACTTTATGAATAAGGGGCGGATCGATTACCGTGATTCACAATGAACGAATCGCACTTGTTTGGACAATCTTAGGCAGGTCGTTCATAGTTTTATCCACTTTTTTTAAGTAATTCTCTAGCCGACTCTGGGATTACTATCAGTTGCTGGATAATGGTGGTTAATTGCTTGAGCTTGACTGGTTTAGAGAGATATTCATTCGCACCTGCGGCGATACAACGATCGCGATCGCCTGTCATCGCTAAAGCTGTTAGGGCAATAATTGGCACATTAACTAAGCTAGGAATCTGACGGATCTGTTTGGTTGCTTCTAGACCATCCATCAAGGGCATTTGAATATCCATCAAGATTAGGTCAGGTTGTGCTGATATTGCCTTGGCGATCGCTTCCTCTCCATTACCTGCTAAGAGAAGGCGATATCCTTTTGCGGTGAGGTAGCTGGAAATTGTCATGACATTAGCTTCATTGTCTTCAGCGATCAAGATCAGGGGAGATTGTAAGGCGTTTTGGTTTGGTAAGTCTGGTTCTAAAGTTGTGATTGATAGATCGCTAGGGGATATGTAATGGGCGGGATTGAGGACATAGGGTAACTCTATGGAAAAGCAACTACCTTTCCCAAGTTCGCTGGTTAGTCCTACTCGACCACCATGCAGTTCCACTATTTGCTTCACTAAGGCAAGTCCCAATCCTGTGCCGTTATATTGACGGTTTAGGGCACTATCGATTTGAATAAAGGGTTTAAATAGTTTGGGGATGTTTTCGGAGGAAATGCCGATACCTGTATCAATCACGGCAATTTGGATGTATTGTGCCAGCTTGCCTTCTTCTGTTTCTTGAGAGAGAGAAGCGCTAGATTGGCAACGACTAACTTCTAGGATAATGCTTCCTCCTGCTGGTGTGAATTTGACCGCATTATTGAGTAGGTTGATTAGTACCTGACGGATGCGGCGTTCATCCACTAAGATTTCTGGCAAATTAACCTGAAATTTGGAGTAGATCTGGATATTCTTTTGCAGAGCCGTTTGCTTGATAAACGCCAGACTAGACTGACAGAGATAAGGGATCGAGGTAGATACCAACTCTAATTTGATTTGTCCAGATTCGATTTTGGCGACATCAAGAATGTCATTGATTAATTCTAATAAATGGGTTCCACTCGATTCAATGG
>CAZLKI010000108.1:5787-9100 GCA_964560035.1 uncultured Synechococcus sp. | reverse complement strand
GTAACCAGAGAGACTATTGGCAGAGTGTTAAATCGGATGGGGTATCGCCTAAAAAAGTCCAAAAAACAAAACCCTTAAAAAAGATTCCAGAAACTGATGCGATTTTATTGTAGACTGCCTGACAAGATGGTGGTCGGAACACAAAGAATATTATCATGAGCTTGAAGAGTTACTAATCAACCTTGATGGCGGTTCAGCAACACGCAGCGATAGAACTCAGTTGATCAAACGTATAGTTCAACTAGCGAAGTCAATCGGCATAAGAATTCGTCTTATTTATGATCCTCCTTACCATAGTAAATATAATCCGATTGAACGCTGCTGGGCAGCCCTAGAGAAGTATTGGCATGGGGCTATTTTAGGTTCGGTTGAAACCGCAATAAAATGGGCAGCTAATATGAAATGGAAAGGAGTCTCGCCAATTGTCAATCTGATTACAACAAAGTATGAGAAGAAAATAACAGTTTCTAAACAGGAGTTAAAACAGTATCAAACATTTTGGATTGCTTCTCAAACATTACCCAAGTGGGATATTACTGTGATCCCTCTTGAACGGTATCTTATTTAAACCCAAGTCCGTTATTAGTTTTAGGCATTAACATCTCGTTTCCCCGCAATTCACCTCAATCAATCAATTCGATTATTTCGTCAGATCAATCTAACCAAGAAATACCCTTCACAGGAGATTTAAATCCTTCAAAGCGATTGCTGTTTAAAGATCAAGAAATAGAGCAGCCCGCACCCACTGTAATTCCAGCGAAAACAATAAACCGTCTAAAGCCAGCAATTGCAAATTCAGAATGTTCATTTTGAACAGACGGAAGCGCAAAGATATGGATGTGTCTCATTTATCCTTTTCAGACAACATTACCCAATCCTTTTTTTAAGATACATACTTCTTTCGATCTGTCAAACCTGTGAAATATTCGGATCTTATTGAAAAAATTTTAATAAGAAACGCTGAAACGCTCATATAGCCTTGAACTTGCAATTACTGATCGGCTTAAATCCGTATTCTCATGCCATCACCATGCCACCGTCCACATTAAATACTTGCCCTGTAATATAGGCAGCAGCAGGATCGGTAGCCAAAAACCTCACCATGCCAGCGACTTCTTCGGGGGTACCATAGCGAGCGAGGGGAATATAGCTTAAAATCCCTTCTGCCTCTAGTCCTGCGGTCATATCTGTTGTGATAAATCCGGGGGCGACGGCATTAACGGTAATACTGCGAGAGGCTAATTCTTTGGCTACAGTTTTGGTAAATCCAATCACTCCTGCTTTGGCGGCACTGTAATTTGCTTGTCCGGGATTGCCCATTTGACCAGCTACTGAGGCAATATTAATGATGCGTCCAGATTTTTGTTTGAGCATAATTTTCGCGACTTTTTGCGTACATAAAAATACACCTGTCAGATTTAGATCGATTACAGATTGCCAATCTTCAAGTTTCATTCTGAGCAAAAGCGTATCTTTAGTAATTCCTGCATTGTTTACTAAAATATCGATCCTGCCCCATTTATCCATCGTAGATTTGATTAAAGTTTCTACTTGTTCGGGATTAGATACATCTGCGGATATGGCGATCGCTTCTCCACCTTGGTCTTGAATTTCACCCACTAAAGTTTCTGCTGCATCTGCCGAACTTGCATAGTTAATTACTAATTTTGCCCCTTCTTTTGCCAATGCCTGAGCGATCGCCTTCCCAATTCCCCGTGATGCCCCTGTGACGATCGCCACTTTTCCTACTAAATTAGCCATAACCAAAAGCCTTAAAGAATACTAAAATACCTCAAAATCTGTTGCTTTTAACTTTCCCAAACCTCCGATTTAGTTTTAATCGAGCCTAATGGCATCAAAAAATTTGGTTCGGGCTTTGGCTTCGGAATAAACACCGATTTATTAAGTAAGACGCTACGAGGTAAGACGCGAATAATTTCTTCTATGGTTGTAATCCCTCTCACCACTTTGTCGATGGAAGCAATCCGAAAAGAATCAAAATCAATCTCACTCAAATAGCGATTCATCTGGGTGATATTGCCTTCGTAAATAATGCGGCGGACATCATCATTCACATCCAATAATTCAACCACTGCCTCCCGTCCTAAATAACCCGATCCCAGACATTTTTCACAGCCTTTACCTTTACGAAAATTTTCACCGACATCACCTCTAGATATGCCCAAAGCGGTTAACTCTAAATCCGATGGTTTATAGGGCTGGGCGCAATGTTTGCAGACTTTTCGGACTAAACGCTGTGCCACAATTCCCAGCAAAGCATCGCTGATCAAGCCCGGATCGGGACCTAGATCCTTAAGGCGCGGGATCGCACTGGCAGAATCATTCGTGTGCATCGTACTTAATACTAAGTGTCCCGTTAGAGCTGCTCTAATTACAGTTTCGGCAGTTTCGGGATCTCTAACCTCTCCTACCATCACAATGTCTGGATCTTGACGCAAAATTGCTCTTAATCCTGCGGCAAACGTCATTCCTGCTAATTCGTGGACTTGAGTTTGGGTAATATTGGGCAGAATGTATTCCACAGGGTCTTCTACTGTCACCACATTTACCTGTTCGGTGGCGATCATTTGCAAACTGGTGTAGAGGGTGCTGGTTTTGCCCGATCCCGTAGGTCCAGTCATAATAATCAAGCCTTGGGGCTGTTGCAACCAACTGCGATAAGTATGCAAAGCTCTTTGCGTAAATCCTAGTCCCTCAATATTTCCCGTAAAGGGATTGCGCCTTGGCAACAACCTAATTACGACTTTTTCACCGTTTACACAAGGTAGAGTGCTAACACGCATATCCAAATCGGCACTCTCGGCATCCTCGGTATAATTTTTGCCAATTCTGCCATCTTGAGGTCGGCGACTTTCGGCAATATCCATATTACACATGACCTTGAGCGCCACGATAATGCGGCGGCTGACATCTAGGGGCAAAGTTCTAATGTCCTTAAGAATGCCATCAATCCGACAGCGAAATCTTAACCCTTCTTCGGTTGGCTCTAAGTGAATATCACTGGCACGATGCTGCATTGCTACCGAAATTAGGGCATTAATACGCCGAGTTTGATTCGCAGCTCTAGATAAATATAGGTCGGCAATTTCGCGAATATCGGTTTCTTCGGTTTCTCCAGTTAGAGGATTAATTAAACGGCTGGAGTTAATACCACCATTGGGATCGGGAATATTTTGGGTGCGAAACCATGCTCTGTAGCTTTCTGAAGAGATATGGATAATCTTGATTTCGGTGAGGGTGCGATCGCCAATTTTTCCGAGAATATCTGGATTAATTTCGATCGGGCTACCTA
>CAZLKI010000108.1:3191-5687 GCA_964560035.1 uncultured Synechococcus sp. | reverse complement strand
GTGCGATCGCCAATTTTTCCGAGAATATCTGGATTAATTTCGATCGGGCTACCTAGATAAAAGCAGCTACGCCATAGCAATAAAGGTACAATCGGAGGCAAAGCGTTGCGATCGTCAAATGCTTGAAAAAACCGTTGGTTGAGTTCGGCATCTAAGGCTCCCATCACCAGATTGCCAGTTTCATTGACCATGAGATTGAGAGCTTCTTCACAGGAAAATATTTGATTGCTTCTGAGCTTTTTCCATGCGGATTGGGTCGTGGGAATTAACTGCATATATGAAGTATTTACTGAACTTAGTTAACAAGCTGGCTTAGGGTCTCTTTTAATAGTGTGACAGAAAATCTAGGTCATGCGATCTAGGGTACGATACTGAATTGCTTCAGCCACATGAACAGGTGTCAGAGTTTCTGCCTTTTCTAAATCGGCAATCGTGCGAGACACTTTGAGAATGCGATCGCTAGCACGGGCAGACAAACCTAATTTACGAATGGCAGCTTCTATTAGATTTTTACAAGCGGTATCTAGTTTGCACCAAGTCCGAATATGGCGACTCTGCATTTGGGCATTGCAATTAACATTAAGTTCGTTTTTGTATCTTTGTTGTTGAATTAAGCGCGCCTTTTGCACCCGCGATCGCACCGATGCCGAACCTTCACCTTCGCTAAAATTGGTAATTTCTTCGGGTTTAAGCCGACTGACGATTACTTGCAGATCGATCCGATCCATTAGAGGACCTGAGAGCTTTGCCCAATATTGTTCGCGTTGCTTAGAAGTACAGGTACATTGCTGAATCGAATCGCCATAATAGCCACAGGCGCAGGGATTTGTCGATGCCACCAAAGTAAACCGCGCGGGAAAATTTACCGATTGCCGAGTCCGAGATATATTTACAAAACCATCTTCAAGGGGTTGGCGCAAAAATTCCAACACGTCACGTTTGAATTCGGTCAGTTCGTCCATAAATAAAATGCCATTAGTGGCAAGGGAAATCTCTCCGGGCTTGGGAAAGCTCCCACCTCCAACTAAAGCAGGTCCAGAGGCGGAGTGATGCGGACTTCTAAACGGGCGATCGCAAACTAATCCCCTACCTTTTAACAATCCTGCTACAGAATAAACCTGAGTGGTTTCCAATGCTTCCTTAAAACTCATGGGCGGTAAAATACTGGGTAATCTCCGAGCTAAGAGCGTTTTACCCGATCCCGGCGGTCCGACAAATACGAGATTATGTCCACCTGATGCGGCGATTTCCAAGGCACGGCGGGCGTGTTGTTGACCTTTTACATCCTTTAAATCTAGTTGAAACTCAGAAGGCGGCAAATCCTCACCAAATTTAATCGTGCTTTGCACAGGCGCATATTTGTCAGGGTGAGCTAAAAAGTCTCCTACTTCCCTAAAGCTGCGTAAACCATAAACTGAGAGACCCTCAACTACAGCCGCTTCTTGAGCATTTTCTAGAGGCACAATTAAGCCTTTAATTCCCATTTTTATTGCCGAAGCCGCGATCGGTAATACACCTGCAACTCCGCGCAAATTTCCATCTAAGGAAACTTCGCCTAAAAATAAATGATCTTCTAATAGTTTCGGATCGATCTGTTCGGAGGCAGCCAAAATCCCAACCCCAATCGGTAAATCAAAGCTAGGTCCTTCTTTTCTTAAGTCTGCAGGCGTGAGATTAATTACGACTTTGCGCATGGGGAAAGCATAGCCCGAATTTTTTAATGCCGCTTTGACCCGCTCTCGTGATTCTTGAATGGCAGTATCGGGTAAGCCGACGATGACCACGGTTGGTAAGCCTCCCGCCACATCAACTTCTACGCCCACTTGTACCGCCTCAATTCCTAAGATCGAAGCACTCCAAACTCTGGCTAACACTAAATTATTCCCATTTTAATTATGCAGATATTATTCCTGAAAATACTTTATCAGCCGTTCCCGTCATCAGCACATGATTTGTGGCTAGATCCCAGTAAATTTGCAAGTCGCCACCGGGTAAGTTGACCGTACACAAGCGATCGCATTTTCCAGTCAAAACTCCAGCCACCACCGCCGCACAGGCACCCGTCCCACAGGCAAGCGTCGCTCCCGCACCCCGTTCCCACACTCGCATTTTAATATAGCTAGAACTTACAACTTCAATAAATTCCGTATTAATCCGTTGGGGAAATACAGGATGATGTTCAAATTTAATGCCAATTTCAGCTAAGGGAATGCGATCGCTATCAGGGACAAAGGTTATGCAGTGCGGATTACCCATACTCACAGTAGTTACATCCCAAACTCGACCATCAACTTCTAAGGGCACATTAATTACTTTTCGATCGGGATCGACCAAAGTTGTAGGAATCTCTCGAGCTAATAATCTTGGTTCCCCCATATCAACGGTGACTTGTCCGTCAGGATTAAGCTGAAGTGTCATTAGTCCTGCATTGGTTTCGACTAAGTAGCGATTTCCTTCGGGCGTTCCGCCGCCTTGACTGGGAATTTGACTGGGAAT
>CAZLKI010000108.1:0-3091 GCA_964560035.1 uncultured Synechococcus sp. | reverse complement strand
TTGACTGGGAATTTGACTGGGAATCTGACTGGGAATCTGCAAATCTTGCATAAATTTAGCCAAACAACGAATACCATTGCCACACATTTCAGGTTCGGAGCCGTCAGAATTAAATATCCGCATTTTGTAGATATCTAGCCCAGCCGACATGAGAAAAATGACTCCATCTGCCCCAATTCCAAAGTGGCGATCGCAGAACTTAATAGCATCTTGAGGCGATAAGCAGGGTTTTTCTATATCCCGATTATCAATCAGAATAAAATCATTACCAAGTCCATGATATTTACTGAAGTCAATACTTAAAGTTGCCATATCAAAATTTATCGAAGAGAAATAGTTTGCTGAAAGTTTTTGAAATCCACTTTAATTAACTGTTTTAGTTAACTGTGAACAGTACCGTCAGGCATAGTTGCACCTTTGAGGATTGCTCCCGCTAAATTAGCACTACTTAGTTCAGCTTTAAACAAAATTGCATCAGTCAGATCTGCTCCGAATAAATTCGTTCGTGCTAGATAAGATTCTGTGAGATTTGCCTCTTTTAAATTCGCCCGTTGCAGGTTTGCCCGACTAAAATCGCTTCTCGACAATTTTGCCATCATTAAATTGACATTGACCATGTTAGCTCTAGTTAACTTGGCATCGGGCATAATTACCCACGCAAGGTTAGCATCCTCCATTTGCACGTCCGTAAGGTTCGCCCGTTCGATCTTGGCATTTGTTAAATTAACATTGCTTAAATTGGCACCAGTTAAGTTCGCCTCAGTCAAAAAACACCCCTGCATAATTGCCTTACTAAAATCCACCCCACTCAAATTGGCACCCGTAAAAGTAGCTTCCGTCAGATTAGCCGATCGCAGGTCTGCCCCTGATAAATCTGCTCCTGTAAAGTTAGCGCCGCGTAGATCGGCTTTATGAAAACAGGCACCCGTCAAATTTGCCGATCGCTTTAATTCTTTACGCAAATTAGCACCCCGCAGACAGGCACCCGCTAGGTTGGCACCCCGCAAGTTAATATCGCGCATATCGGCATCCATTAAGTTGGCATCCAATAAATTGGCTAAAGCTGCATTAGTATTTACCAAAGTTGCCCCTGCCAAGCTTGCCCCATGTAAATCAGCATCACTGAGATTTGCCTCGCTTAAATGTGCCTGATTGAGATTTGCTCCAGCCAATTTTGCGCCGATTAGGGTTGCCGATCGCAGGTTAGTTCTGGTTAGATAGGCGAAAACTAAAGTTGCACTATGAAGATTAGCTTTAGCAAGGTTAACCCCAATTAAGTCGGCTCCTGCTAAATTAGCTCCCCTAAGATTGGCTTCGGTAAAGTTAACTTCCCCCGCAGTATAGCGTTTGATTAATTCATCAGGATTCATAAACATAAATAAAACTCCAGATTGTATTCCAGATAATGTGCCAAGTTAAGCTTCGATTCCCAATATTTTATAGATCGGTATCACCGCACTCATAATCACACTGGTAGCTTGTTCGTATTCATCGACATCTTTAAATTGCTTTGCCGTATTTGCAAGCTGAGTTTCCAATTTTTCAGGACTTTTATAAGCATAAAATAAATCCCGAAGTAGATCGTCAAGTTCGTAAGTTCTAATCGCTGAAATACTGTCATTTGTAGACTCAGTGACATTATTTAAGGTCGAAAATATCAATATTTTTACTCGTAACGGACTGAGGTACTTGATGATATTTAGACGTAAATCAAATAAATCCAGATCGGCAATCTCCGCATCTATTGATTTATCGGATTTAACATTAGAAGTTTTGAGTATATCCTCGTTAGTAGTCTGATTGGGCTCAACTGTTGTCGCAATCTGATTATGAGATGGCTGATTATTTAGCTGATTATTTAGCTGATTATTTGACAGAGCAGGTAAAGATTCTAAGAAAGTATTTTGATTGTAATTGAGCGATCGCGCGGGATAAATTGCACTCAATTCATCAATTAATACTTCCATAACGGCAGCATATTCAGGCTTATTAATTACCGTCAATGCCTGTTTCATTCTACTTCTAAGAATTTCCAAACTTGGATACAGATTTTGCAATTCTTTAATAGCTTGACTTAATGTTAATCCGTTGGTATCGAGATTTGATAGGTCATATTTACACAGATAAAATAAAAGTCTTTTAATCCGAATGGGATCTTTATTGATATCTTCTAAAGATTGAATTACTTCATCATAAATATTTTGAGGCTCTGATTTAGGATAAAGTTTGCTGAATTCATTAATAATAATTTCGCCAATCAACGTATACTCTCCCTCAATAGTTTGAGTGGTTTCCACAATTAATGACTTTAGTTTATTATTAGTTCCAGTTAATTCTAGTAATTCCTGAATTAGCCCCTTGAGGTTTAGCTTTTCCAGTTTTGAGCGATCGCGTTCCCACTTATCTAGACAAATATATAAAAGTAATTGCTTAATCTCAATAATATTTTCATTGATTTCTAAATCGTCCACAACTGCATTAAATAGCAGCATCGAAGGTTCAAGATATTCACTACCAGACTCATCAATAATTTCAATCGCATCAATATCAATATTTAGAGGATTAATAACTGGAATTGAGCTAGAAAATCCTTTAGGGATCACCTGATAAATTTTTTGCAGGTATCTTTCCCCAAGGTAATTTATCGTGTAGTCGGTTGTTAGGTCTAAAACAGAATTTACTTGATTATAAATACTTTCGGAAATATGAATAGTTCCCCAATTTGTATCAAGTTGGAGTTGATGGGAAATAACAATAGAACTCCCACTAATTTCAGAGTTAGTTACAACTAAATCGCCCAAATGGATCCCAATTGAATGACCGAGAACATCTCTGGGTTGCATGGTTGCAGCCGCTCTAGTTAGGGTTTTTTGAATATCTAAAGCACATTTGACTGCCTTAACAGGATCGTTAAAGTTTGCAACTAAACCTAATTCTGAAGATTTAAGTATTTGGGCATTGTAGTAAGTACATTGCTCTTTTATGAAATTAAGATCGCGTTCGATCAGGCTTACAGTCCATTGGCGATCGCTTAACATTCTCCGATCTAGATCGACTGCACCACTGGTCATGATTACAGCTACATTCTTAG
>CAZLKI010000107.1:7427-9161 GCA_964560035.1 uncultured Synechococcus sp. | reverse complement strand
AGAGACTCAATTTAGATATTAAGAATTTATATGCGGGTTTTGCCAATGGCATACTTGCCGTGCGGGGGGCTTTATTGTTTCCTGAAGTTTCGGGCAAGATTGTTATTTCGGACGGGCGCGTTATTTTGGGCGAACAGTCCCCAACCGATGGACGTAATCTGGAACGCGATCAATTTAATATTGGCTTTAATAATCTTTTAGTGACTCTTGGTAATAGCATTCAAGTCACCAGAGCACCATTGTTAAATCTGGTGGCAAAAGGCGAATTGATAGTCAACGGCTCGTTAAATGATATTCGCCCCAGTGGTAGAGTCAGAATCGAACGCGGGCAAATAAATACGATCTCGACAAGATTAAGAGTAAATCGTGATTTTGAAAACTATGCGGACTTCGTTCCCTCTCAAGGGCTAAACCCTAATCTTAATGTCAGAGTTTTGGGTAGCATTCCCGAAGTCACGCGCACTCGCATTGACAACAGTTTGATCGATGCTTTTAATCCGACTAATGTGCCCATCAGCAACCTTGGATCGCAACGAACTGTCCAGATTCAAGCCACAGTCACAGGCTCGGTGCAAAGCCCAAATATTGATTTACGCAGTAGCCCACCTCGCACTCAATCGGAACTTTTAACCCTAATTGGCGGTGGTTTGTTGCAACAGGGAGGCAACGACCCTACCGCAGTTTTAGCGAATCTAGCAGGCGGAACGATTATTGGCTTTTTACAAGATGCGATTGGCGGGGCTTTAGACTTGGCAGAATTTAACCTTACCCCCACAACTACAAATACGCGTGGTGGAGGCTTAAGTACGATCGGGGTCGCGGCAGAGGCGGCAATTAATCTTACTTCTAGTTTCTCTTTTGCCGTGCGATCGGTACTTAACGATCCCAGTCAAGTTACTAGCTATACTCTGCGCTATCGGGCTAATCCAAATACCCAAGTCTTGACCAATACCGATCTCAATGGTAACAACAGCGTATCTGTAGAGTACGAATCTCGCTTTTGAATAGCTTAAGCCTGTTATAGTAAAAGCTTTAATATGTTTGAAGTATTACTTTAATCTAAGATTCAATTACTATAAACAACGTAGAGTTACTTTTGTCAAATATTAATCTACTGCATCTTATATTTAGCTCGCGCTGTCCTACTATAAGATTACTGTATTCTATAACTAAATTACTGTAACTAGCTAAACAGTTACTGTATTTAAGGTTAAAGTCACTATGTTTTGCCTCATACTTATTTTAATTTTATATATAGTTACTGTACATAGACTTAGAATCACTGTAATTTAGCGTACTTTTAATGTAGTTTCTTTAAGGCTTAATTGCACAAATTAAAAGCTTAAAGTATCACAGAGTTCTTGTACAAACTAATTTTTAGCCCCATCAAATAATCTCAATGAAACACCTTCTCTACATTCTGCCATATCTCAATTTAGGAGGCACTGAGAAGCACGCTCTAAGTTTAATTAAGCATTTTAAGCAGTATTATCATATTTCGCTTTTAGCCCCAGAAGGTAACGGTGCCGAGCCATTTAAACAAGAAGGTATTAATTATTATCCTTTCTTAAATTTAGAGAAAAATATTTGGCAAGGATTATCCGAATTTAGAGCAGGAATTAGGAAGATTCATAGCGATCGCCCCATAGACCTAATTCATGTTCATGCAGGACACGAGTTGATGCTATTAGTAAAACTATTCTTACCTAAAAATATTCCTATAGTCTTTACAGT
>CAZLKI010000107.1:0-7327 GCA_964560035.1 uncultured Synechococcus sp. | reverse complement strand
TGCAGAAGCTATGGCACAAAGTAAGCCAGTAATTGGTAGTAATGTTGGCGGTATTTCCGAACAAGTGATAGATGGAGAAACTGGTTTTATCGTTGAGCCTAAAGATGTTAATCGTCTTGCTGAAAAATTAAAAATTCTAATTGATAATACCGAACTCAGAAGCAAGTTTGGTCAAGCAGGGTACTTAAGATACCAAGAAAATTTTAATTCAGAAATAATGTTAGAGAAAACCGCTAGGGTATATGAAGCTTTATAAATTTTTACAAAACAGCATAAAATTTCTAAATAAACTTATTCATGCGTACTGATACGATCTTTTACCAGTTATTTCAAACCTTTAATACTTTGCTATTTGAGTTAATTGGGGAACCAATTGAAAATGCATCAAAATATAAATTTCAGTCGGTGGAAGTAAAAGAGAAAGCATTTCGATTTGATGGTATTTTTTGTCCAATTGATAATTCACAGTTTGAACTAAAACCTATTTATTTTGTAGAGGTTCAATGTCAAGTCAAGCCAGATTTTTATTGGGACTTGATGTCCGAAATTGGGATGTATCTAAGGCAATATAAACCTCAAAATGATTGGAAGGCGATCGCTATTTTCAGCAAACGCATCTACGATCCTAATATGCTTATTCATTACGCCGAGTTTTTCGAGAGTGGTAGGATTATCTCCATTTATTTGGATGAATTAGGTGATGTATTATCAACAAATCCTGAATCCTTAGCATTAGGTATTGTTCGACTGGTAATTGAAAAGCCTAAAAATACCGTGACTTTAGCCAAAAAATTAGTAGTAACTGCCAAGGAGCAACCAGAAATACTAAAATTAGTTGAGACAATATTAATTGGCAAATTCCCAAAATTAACAAGATCGGAGATCGAAGCAATGTTTACAATGAATGACCTCAAACAAACCAGAGTGTATCAAGAAGGTCGCCATGAAGGGGAGATATCCTTAGTTTTACGACAACTTAACCGCCGCTTTGGCAAATTAAACGATCGCTTTACTAATTTAATTGAAAATTTAGAAATTACCCAAATCGAAGAACTTGCAGACCAACTTTTAGATTTTAAATCTGTGACTGATTTAGAAAACTGGCTAAATAGTCAAGCTAGTTTAAAGAAGTAGTATTTATCAGTTATTCAAAAATTGCGATCGCATTAATGATATCCAAGGCATCCAATAAATTTAGTGAATCCAGCAAAAAAGTCTTATTTATCAGCAATGGACACGGGGAAGACCTAAATGCCAGCGAGGTATTAAAAGCACTTAAAACTAACTATCCACATATTGAAGTTGCAGCACTGCCAATGGTGGGAGAAGGTAATGCCTATCGTAAATTGGGAGTTGAGATTATTGCTCCAACTTTAAGTTTGCCATCGGGCGGATTTGTTTATATGGATAAACGTCAACTATTAGTAGATGTCCAAAAGGGATTATTACAACTGACATGGCAACAGATTAAAGCAGCAAGGGAATTTGCTAAAGATTGCGATTTGGTATTTGCTACGGGTGATATTGTGCCTCTAGCGATCGCGCGCATCACAGGATGTCCATACACAGCTTTTATTGTCTCTTCTTCTGCCCACTATGAAAATCGCATGCAGCCACCTTTTTTAATGAATTGGTTACTGCGATCGCCATTGTGCAAAACTATTTTTACCCGTGATGCCTTTACCGCCAAGTTAATGCAACAGCAAGGCATATCTAAAGCAACATTTGCAGGATATCCGATTATGGATGTGTTGGAACCATCGGAAATAGACTTAGAACTCAAGCCCGAAATACCCACGATTGCTTTATTAGCGGGTAGTCGTCTGCCTGAAGCTTCTAATAACTTGGGGCTAATGTTAGATTTAGCAGTGGCGATCGCCTGTGAATTTTCTCCTAATCCAATCCAATTTAGAGCGGCATTAGTACCAAGCATGATGTCACCTCAATTATTGACGGCGATCGCCCACGAGCATGGTTGGAGTTTTGAGTTGCCAAACAAATTAGTGAGGAATCAGTTAAAAGTTATTTGCTGCGGTAATGCTTTTGCCGATATTTTGCACAAATGTAATTTAGTAATTGGCATGGCGGGAACAGCCGTAGAGCAAGCTGTAGGTCTTGGTAAGCCCGTAATTCAAATTTTAGGGCAGGGTCCGCAATTTACCTATTCCTTTGCCGAAGCCCAAATGCGGTTATTAGGAATATCCGTGCAAACAATTGGTAAAACCTCTGCTACACCATCTATCCTGCAAGAAGCAGCCCACCAAGTTAAACTGACCTTACAAAATCTAGAATACCTAGAAGCTTGTAAACTTAATGGCATAGAACGAGTCGGAATAAAAGGGGGTAGCGGCCAAATTAGCGATCGCATTGCCAAAATATTAAGTCAATGAGTAAATTTACCTACTCCAAAACCCTTGTTCTCCATGCTTTTAGGGCGATCGCCGATAAATAAAATTTTCAATACGCCCAAACGTAAAGATGTGTTAAGCTGAAAATATAATAGTTGCAATATACTAACGTTGAAGTTTAAGTAAAAACTTAAATAAAAACTTGTTATTTAGCAACAAAAATTTTCAGTCAAATGCCATAGTCGGCAGAAGCTGATTGTCGGTTTCGATGTTACGAATCTGTAACTAGCGAAAAAGACAGCAATAATTAGTTAACTCAATCAAATTAAGTCTCAAAATAATTTGTAAATATAAGAGGATTTTAATTTATGACCATTGCAATGGGGAGATCCCAGCAAGTTGAAAGAGGATGGTTTGACATTCTTGATGACTGGCTCAAACGCGATCGCTTTGTATTTATTGGTTGGAGTGGTCTTTTACTATTCCCTACCGCATTTTTAGCAGTTGGCGGCTGGATGACTGGTACCAGCTTTGTTACTTCTTGGTATACTCACGGTTTGGCTTCTAGCTACCTTGAAGGTGCCAACTTCTTAACCGTTGCCGTTTCTTCTCCCGCCCTCAGCATGGGGCACTCTTTGCTCTTGCTCTGGGGACCTGAAGCTCAAGGTGACTTTACTAGATGGATTCAAATCGGTGGGTTATGGACATTCGTTGCCCTCCACGGTGCTTTTGGCTTGATTGGCTTTATGCTACGTCAGTTTGAAATCTCTCGTCTAGTCGGTATTCGTCCTTATAATGCGATCGCCTTTTCTGGTCCAATCGCTGTATTTGTATCTGTATTTTTACTCTATCCTTTAGGACAATCTGGCTGGTTCTTCGGACCTAGCTTCGGCGTAGCTGGTATTTTCCGCTTTATCTTGTTCCTACAAGGCTTCCATAACTGGACTCTCAACCCGTTCCACATGATGGGCGTAGCTGGTATTCTCGGCGGGGCTCTATTATGTGCTATTCACGGTGCAACTGTAGAAAACACTTTATACGATGATGGCGAAGGTTCTAATACTTTCACAGCCTTCAATCCGACCCAAGCTGAAGAAACCTACTCTATGGTTACAGCTAACCGTTTCTGGAGTCAAATTTTCGGTATTGCTTTCTCTAACAAGCGTTGGTTACACTTCTTCATGCTATTTGTACCTGTAACTGGACTATGGTTCAGCAGCGTCGGTATCGTTGGTTTAGCTCTCAACTTGCGTGCCTATGACTTTATCTCTCAAGAAGTTAGAGCTGCAGAAGATCCAGAATTTGAAACCTTCTATACTAAGAATCTTTTGTTAAACGAAGGTATTCGCGCTTGGATGGCTCCTCAAGATCAACCTGCTGAAAAGTTCATCTTCCCTGAAGAAGTTCTACCCCGTGGTAATGCTCTATAAAAGCTAGCCAAATCTTAGCTATTAGCTGCTAGTTTTATTACTGGTGGCTAATTGCTTTAACTGTAATAATAGAAATCTTAAAAAACATACGGGAGAATCTACCTCGTGACTGCAACTATTAATTTCAATAATAATTTAGGAGTAGGCGGACGTACCCAAGATACCACTGGCTTTGCTTGGTGGTCTGGAAATGCTCGTCTTATTAACCTATCTGGAAAGCTTTTGGGCGCTCACGTTGCCCATGCTGGCTTGATCGTATTTTGGGCAGGTGCTATGTGCTTGTTTGAAGTGGCTCACTTCGTTCCCGAAAAACCTATGTATGAGCAAGGTTTAATCTTGCTGCCTCACCTTGCTAGTCAAGGCTGGGGGATTGGAGCAGGTGGCGAAGTTGTTGATACTTTCCCTTTCTTCGTTGTCGCTGTATTACATCTAATCTCTTCTGCTGTCCTTGGTTTGGGTGGTATCTACCATGCCCTACGCGGACCTGAAGTTTTAGAAAATTATTCAGCATTTTTTGGTTATGACTGGAAAGATAAGAACAAGATGACCACGATTTTGGGTATTCACCTAATTTTGTTGGGACTTGGAGCTTTCTTACTCGTAATCAAAGCCATGTTTGTGGGTGGACTGTACGATACATGGGCACCCGGTGGTGGTGATGTCCGCGTCATTACTAATCCAACTATTAATCCCTTAATTATTTTTGGTTATATTCTTAGCTCTCCTTTTGGTGGCTCTGGTAACATCGTTGGCGTTAACAACCTTGAAGATGTTGTTGGCGGGCATATTTGGATAGGTATAGTTTGTATCAGTGGTGGTATTTGGCATATTGTCACGAAGCCCTTTGGTTGGGCACGTCGCGCCCTTGTTTGGTCGGGTGAAGCTTACCTTTCCTACAGTTTAGGTGCCTTATGTCTGATGGCATTCATCGCTACTTGCTATGTCTGGTTTAACAACACTGTTTACCCTAGCGAATTCTACGGTCCTACTGGTCCTGAAGCTTCTCAAGCTCAAGCTTTAACCTTCATCATCCGCGACCAAAAGCTCGGTGCTAACATTGGTACTTCTCAAGGTCCTACTGGTCTTGGTAAATATCTAATGCGATCGCCTTCTGGAGAAATTATCTTCGGTGGTGAAACCATGAGATTTTGGGACGTTCGCGCTCCTTGGATCGAGCCTTTGCGTGGACCTAGCGGTTTAGACATTGACAAGCTCAAGAATGACATTCAACCTTGGCAGGCTCGTCGTGCGGCTGAGTATATGACTCACGCTCCTTTGGGTTCTATCAATTCTGTAGGTGGTGTTATCACTGAAATTAACGCTGTAAACTTTGTTTCGCCTCGCTCTTGGTTGTCAACTTCTCACTTTGTACTATCCTTTTTCTTCCTGATCGGACATCTATGGCACGCGGGTCGTGCTCGTGCGGCGGTTGCTGGATTTGAAAAGGGTATTGCTCGTGAGACCGAAGCTGTTCTATCTATGCCTGATTTAGATTAATTAGTATTTTTGATTAATTTATAGCTCCTCTTTCATCAGTAAATCTGGGTTGGAGGAGTTTTTTATTAGGATTTTTATTGAGACTTTTTGGTCGCTTGAACTACTTGTAGGCTATTTCCTGCATAAAGGCGATCGCTATAATTTTCAAATCCAGTTTCAGTTAAAAGTTGCTTTAAATCGGCATCAATAAATTTCCAAGCGGTTTCGGTTTCAAATAATTCAAAAAATATGGCAACACCAGCTTTAAAGAACCAATTATTAGGCTTATGAAAATCGACGATCGCAAAAATACCATTTGGTTTCAACACTCGATAAACTTCTTTGAAAATTTGCTGAAGTCGATCGGGCTGCATTTCGTGCATGGCAGTATTAGTTAAAACCAGATCGAATTGGTTATCTTTACAGGGCATTTCTTCGGCAAAAGCTTGAATGTACTTTGCTTGTGGCACATTACGCCTTGCTCTATCTAAGGATTTTGGCGAAGCATCTAAGCCTGTAACATCTTGGGAAAACTGTACTAAAATTTCGGTCGCTTGACCGCTTCCGCAGCATAGGTCTAAAACTTTACTATCAGGCTCAATAGTCAAATCTCGCAGAAATAATCGCCGAAATTTATAATCGCCACCCACTGGAATAGCAGCAATTTTTGATACTGTGTCGTACAACCACTGGTAACGATAGCTCCAGGATCTGAGAATAGTTGTCATAGGTTCGAGCTTCTGCTGGTTAGGCGGTTTATGATGAATAAAGTATTTTTAGTATCTCTCAAAAAAATGTATTTTGTCCTTGATTTAGTCCTAAGTAAGTAATGGTTTTAAAACCAGTAATTGTTGTTTTAAGTGAGTCTGGTATGGCGATCGCCCGCCAAATTCAAAATATATCTGATGCTACGATCTATGGATTAGAAACCCGAACGCAATCGGCAGATTTAACTTACACCAAATTTAGCGATCTGGTTCCCGAACTTTTCAGTCAAGGGCATCCAATTATTGGTGTTTGTGCCGCAGGAATTTTAATTCGCACCCTTGCCTCTTTATTAACCGATAAACGAGCCGAACCGCCTGTACTAGCGATCGCTGAAGATGGAAGTGCTGTAGTACCACTTTTGGGCGGATTAAATGGCGTAAATGATTTGGCGAGAAAGATTGCTACAGCATTGAATGTCAGCCCTGCGATCACAACGGCGGGGGAGTTAAGGTTTCAGACTGCGCTTTTATCTCCTCCTGCGGGATGGCGATTGGTTAATAGCGATGAAGAAGCTAAGACTTTTTTGGCAGATTTATTGGCAGGGGCAACGGTTAAGTTAATTGGTAACTCTCCGTGGTTAAGTAATCTTCCCTTAGATCCACATAGCAATCATATTATCGAAATTGTAGAAGGTGAGAGAACGCCGCAACCCAGACCCAGTCCAACTCACTTAATTTATGAGCGCATTTACACACAGGGTAAAGTCTCTATTATCGGCACAGGTCCGGGATCGAAGGAATGGATGTCGCCTGAAATTAGAGAGATTTTGCGATCGGCAACGGATTTCGTGGGCTATAAAACCTATTTAAATCTAGTTTCAGAATATACAAAACACGGACAAATCCATGAATCTGATAATCGAGTTGAACTGGATCGGGCTAGGCTGGCTTTAGATTTAGCAGCACAGGGGCGATGGGTAGTGGTAGTGTCTTCGGGTGACTCTGGAATATATGGCATGGCATCGGCAGTATTTGAAGTTTTAGACCGAGAATCAAAGTCCGAATGGAAAGATATAGATGTTCGTGTAGCCCCCGGAATTTCGGCTATGCAAGCTGCTGCTGCTCTAGTTGGTGCGCCCCTCGGACATGATTTTTGTGTGATTTCTCTTTCCGATATTCTTAAGCCTTGGGAAAAGATTTCTGAGAGAATCTCCGCCGCCGCCCAAGCTGATTTTGCGATCGCTTTTTACAATCCTGTCTCTCTAGAACGAACTTGGCAACTAGATTCCGCTAAGAAAATTTTATTACAGTGGCGATCGCCTGAAACTCCAGTAATTTTAGGACGTAATCTAGGGCGATCGGGGCA
>CAZLKI010000106.1:0-9250 GCA_964560035.1 uncultured Synechococcus sp. | reverse complement strand
GGGGCGCATATTCTGAAGGTTTGATGATGGCGCAATTTCCCGCCGCGATCGCTCCAATAATCGGTACGATCGCCAACTGAAAAGGATAATTCCACGGACTAATAACTAAAACTACCCCTAGTGGTTCGGTGTAAATGTAGCTAGAGGCAATAAATTGGCTGAGAGGAGTTGGAACTTTTTGCGGTTTTGTCCAAGCTTTAAGATGCTTGAGTACATACTTAATCTCGGCAAGGACGATCAAAATCTCGGAAACATAAGCCTCGATCTCTGGCTTTTGCATATCCGCTTTTAGAGCATCTAAAATCCTTCGATCATTTTCTTCGGTAATTTTTGCTAATAATTCTAATTGCGTCTGGCGAAATTTAAGCTCTTTAGTTATACCAGTATTAAAGAACTGACGCTGAGTTTGAACGATTTCAGAAATATTCATAATAAGATTTTAAGTTGAATATAACAAAATTTCAAAATACCTGTAAAACGATATCTCACAAACAATAAATATTAGCTATGTGCTAAGTTCAAATTAGAAATCAGTAACTTTGGAGTGTCATTGTGATAGTTTCCAACAATCTAAAACTAATCTCGGCTATTGAATATCCAGAAGAGGACTTTGAGCCGATGCCTGAAGGTGATAAACAACGGCGCAGTCTCAGCTATACCACTGAAGCACTGAGGTTATGGTTTGAGTCTCAAGAGAATGTCTATGTTTCGGGAAATCTATTTATCTTTTACGAGCAGAATAAACCCGAAAAAAGGATTGCCCCCGATACGTTTGTAGTATTTGGCATGAGTTCCTGCGATCGAACTAGCTATAAGATTTGGGAAGAAGGCGGCAAGGTTCCTGATTTTGTTTTAGAGATTACTTCTAAAGGAACAGTGGCAAAAGACCAAGGGCAGAACCCATTGATTTATCGAGATTTGGGAGTAAAGGAATACTTTCAATATGACCCAACAGGTGAGTATTTGAAACCCTTATCACTGCAAGGAGTTCGTTTAGAGCAGGGGCAGTATGTAGCAATTCTCTCTGCTAATCTTCCCGATAATACCTTGTCATTGCATAGTGAAGTATTAGGTCTGGATTTGCACTTGTATTCCGACCAGAGGTTCCGCTTTTATGACCCAGTTTCTAAACAGATTTTACGATCGCTAGCTGACTCAGAAATGGAGCGACTAGCGGAACAACAGGCTAGGTTTCAAGCAGAATTAGAGTGTTCTTTTGCTCAAAAGGCTAAACAAAAAGCCGAACAAAAAGCCGAACGCCTTACAGAAAGACTAAAAGCACTGGGGATCGATCCTGATGTAATTTAATGAGATTTCACCTGCTCCATGATTAAAAAATCCAAGTGATTAGCTCTAAATCATTTCCCCATTATTTCCCTAAGAGTAATTCGGCATTTTCTTGGAGGCTACTGAGCTCGTAGGTAAGCGATCGCAATTCTTCGGTTTGTTGGAGGTCGTTTAGATTGACGATTCGCAATTTATTTTGCAGTTCTTGTAACGTACCCGATGCATTCACCACTAATATCGATAAGCTGGCAACTTGAGCCTGTTTGGTACTTTGCCCGTGACGGACTAATTCGATATTGCGTTCTAGGCTGGCGGACAGGGTTTGTAATTGGGTTTGGGCAATATTAGAACTGATTTTCAGCTTTAATTTTACTTTTTTTAGCTGCTGTTCTAAGTCGGGTAAGGATAGTAAAGATTCACCACCTTTGAATTTTTGGATTAACAAATCGATCTTACTGGGAAACTCGGAGGCGCGATCGCAGGCAAAATTAACGGCAACCAGTAAATCCATTTGCGAATCTTCGGTTAATAGTTTCAGGGATTCGACATTCAAAACTTGTGCCTGATGTGCTAAAGCTAGAGCTTGTTGTTTGATCGAAATTAACTCCGCTTCGAGTTCAGGATCGTCAATATCTAAAGATTCGGGTTCGTTCCGTTTGAGAACTGCGGCACTGGTAATCGCGATCGCCGAAGAGATCGGAAGAGCGATCGGAAAAGATAAATTTAAAAAGCGAACTCCAATTACTAAAAAAATACCGCCTGCTAAGACTGCTAAAGGATAATAGAAAGGATTTGCCAGTTTCATATCTTTATCCTTTTAGAATTCCACTTGAATATCTGCCATGAGTCGAGCGATCGTTTCGGGTTCGCCCTTGATATAATAACCCGCATTTTCCTTTGCCACTTGCTTTAAGGCTTCAGGACTAAATTCGCTCTCATCACCGTAACCAACTGTAAAAATGGAGATGGGATTATCATTTCCGAAGCCAGTCTTTTTGAGTTCGGGTAATAATTCCTCCAGTCGAATATTAGATTTATTATCGGCTCCATCGGTCAAGACTAAAACTGCATTAATAGCATCCTTGCGAATGTTCTGTTGTAGCCAATTACGCCCAGATAAAATCGCATCATAGAGATGAGTTGCACCATCAGCCCTAAGAGATCCGACGAACTGGGCACCGATCGCTTTCCCTTCAGGCGTACCTTCAATTAATACAGGCTGATTAATCACCGAATTAAATTCCATCATGGCGATCTTATCCTTGGGATTGAGACTATTTACATAAGCCAGTAGTGTACTCTGCATCGCCGCGATCCTTTCTCCTTTCATGGAGCCTGAGGTATCGATTATGACCAAAACTAAAGAGGGTTTTTTAACTTGCTCCTGCCAATTTTTGACCATCGCTTCAACGACTTGGGGCTGAGGCGGACGATAGGAATCATACTTGGCTTGGGGATCGACTCCAAATTCGGGCGTAAATTTATTTCCAAGCGCAACTCCGGGCGTACCAGGGCGCAATCCCAAATCTGCAACAATTAGCTGTGCCTCATTAGACTGTAAATAGGTCACAACTTTCTGTACGGCGGCTTTTTTATTCGCATCCATCCACGGCGTATTCGGCACGATCAAGCGCATATTAGAAGAAAAAGTGGATTTGGGATAGACGGCTTGAAACCGAGTTTGACCCGTCTGCAAGTGAGAATTTGCCGTAATTACTGAAGACTCATACACCGAGCCGATCGCCGCCCAAAACTGTCCATTCGTAACCATTGCTTTAGCTAAGGTATTTGTGGAAACTCCGTAGCGGGTAACTTTGCTTTGAATTTGTTTGATTTGACTTTGATAAGTCTGGAGATCGGCGATCGTCAGTTGTTCGGGTCGCTTGCCTGAAACTTCAGCATATTGAGTTACCAAACTTTGTAGCCCAGAATTAGAACGAGTTGGAGCGGTTTGCACGTAGGTAAAGGGGATAGCACCTGCACTCGGAGAAATATCCTTGAGAACTTTGGCATTTACAAAGGTTTTAAACGGTTTATCTAATTTATTTAATCCCTTTGCTACTTCAGCCGTTGTCATAAATACCATCGGACTATTGGCAACTAAGGGTGAATCGGCGATCGCAGGAATGTAATTTAATCCAGGATTAAGCCGATCCATCTGATAAATCAACTGACTTTGATAAATCTCCCCATCCACTGAAATTAAAGCGGGTAATTCGGGCGAAGTGTCCGTTAGCGATCCAGATTTAAATCGTTGTGTCCTTGACAGTACATCTGCTACGACATCCCCACTACCTTTAACCTCACAGGAAATATAAAAATCTTGTCCGTTATCTAATTTAGGTTTCTGCTGATTAAACTCGATCGCAGCTTGTTTACAAAATTCTCCCAAAGCACTACCAAAAAGTAACTTTATTTCAACACCTGAATTAGTAGGAGTATCAACAGTTGTAGTGGTTTGAGTACAACTGTTAATTAATAGTAATGAAAGAGAAACCGAAACCGTAAATACAGTTCTAAACAATACTTTCTTTGGCATAGGAGGCTTTATATGCTTTTTAGACTAAATGTAATTAACATTACTGAGTTGCTAATTATTGACTTGTTAATTATTGAGATCGTATCCTAATCGGTGCGCCTAAATCGATTTTTCGGCAAATGGTTCAGTTAAGATTTGATTAAAGCTTTAGGTTTTTGAATAATAACTGTCTTCACGCATATTTCTCTCTCAAACTAGAAAATACTTGCTCGGCAGATTCACCATCAGCATCTTGAGATCTAATTTCAGCCATTCGTGCAAATATTTCATTATCCCAAGCATCTTCAACATCTTCATCTAATTCTTCTTCAAGTGAATGAATCAGAAAATAGGCTATCTCTGCTTTTTCTATGGAAGAAAGATAAATACATTCCAAGATAATCAGGTATCAGGGAAAACGATAATTATTGATTATCGATATTTTTTATTCTTTTTTGCTATGAGGGAAGTTTTATCGCCGACTAGACCTGTATTTCTAATGACTTGATGCTGGCGTGCTGCTTCTAATTCAGAGAGTTCGTTGTAGTTAACCCATGCAATGCAATCCACTGGACAGGTGGCGATCGCTTCTTCGACAATTTCTTCAGAATCGCCATCTTGGGCAATAACTCTAGCTCGACCGTAATCAGGCTCTAGACAAAATGTACTGCGCGCAACATACGAGCAATGTCCGCAGCCAATGCATACAGTTTCATCCACATAGACAGCATTCTGCCTAAAAGTACCGCCTAATTCGGGTTCAAATCCTGATAAATTATCCATTCCAGCGTTGGAGCACTAAGCGAATTGAGCCATCTTGTTGGTGATTTTGTTCGGTTAGGGTAAATCCTTGATTTTGAGATTCAGTCATCACTGTTTGGACAGCGTAGCCTTGGGAGACCTTATTTAAAAAACTTTCCACACTCCAAGGTTGCTGCCAGTAGTGCATATCAGCTACAAGCTCGTATTCTTGACCGTTCCACTTAAAACCGATGTCATAGCCATTATCTTGAGGAATTACAATCTCGGCTTCTACAGTTTGACCGCGATCGCTTTTAGCCGATGCCGATGGCTGCCATGATAGCCCTAAGTCAGTTAATGCTTTTTGCAGTGGTTCTATAGTCCGAATTTGAGTTTTAACTTGGCTGAAGTGTGACATATAGATAAATTCCTTTAGTGGTTAATAGGGTTATTTTAAAAAATTTGAATTATGTTTCCAGTATATGTGCTTAGTTAATTGATTTGGTTTGATTTACCATTGGCTAAAGTCAGAGACCTTTTGAATGTCTCGGTCAGAATTTATGACGGTAGCTACAAAGTTTTCAGAAGTTAATTCTCGACTAGCAACTACGCCTAGTTTTTCTTCGATCGCGGCAGTAATTTCTGCACAATTAACTCCAGATATGCCTGTAACTCGCTCTTCGACCCTACCATTGGGGTGAATGATAAATTCTAGGGTTTCCATAGGGTTTTTACTAAAGCCTTTTTAACAGTTTTATTTAGCTTATTAAATTTAGCGTTAATTAAGTCCACAAAAGTAAATATAGCCAGTGCAAATCGTAAAAAACTTAAAAGTAATCGCTACATGCTTTTCATAATATTTCGCAAAAATCTAAACCAAATACTCAGACAAAGCTAAATTAACTTTGCTCTTCTTTTTTAGGCAAGATTTCAGGTACGGGATCGTAGCCTCCCTCATGCCAAGGATGACACCGCGCAATCCGTTTAACTGCCATCCAACTCCCTCTAATTACCCCAAACCTGGCGATCGCCTCAGCCGCATAATGGGAACAAGTTGGTTGATAACGACAATTAGAGCCGATTAAGGGTGAAATTATCAACTGATAAGCCTTTATTAAGAACAGAGCAATAGCTTTCATAACCTCAAGAATTTTTTAGTGAATTTTCTAAGATAAATTTCCTCACAGTGGCGATCGCTTGAGGATTAATTTCATGCCCCATAGTAAATTCTGCGTATGTAACTTTAGCCCCTAATTTAGTTAGCGTAATCTTGGCACTTTGAGCGGCAATTATCGGTACGACTGGATCTTTTGTGCCATGAATAATTAAAACCGATGATGTTATGGCAGTTTGGGGTTTAGCAGTTTGACGGTCGGGATGGAGATAACCACTCAAACAAATAAATCCTGCCAAGTAGCCTTCATTAGCATTATTAGCTATTAGAGGTTCTAAGGCAAAATCCAAAGTCATGGCACCACCTTGAGAAAATCCCAGTAAAAATATCGGGATATCAGTAGTTTGAGATGTCAAAACCGACTGTAGATAAGCTTTAAGCAGATTTCGACTGGTTTGTAATTGATTTGAATTAGGATTTTGAAAGTCGTACCACATTCTGCCATCACCAACACTAGGATGAGCGAATGGAGCTTGGGGAAACAACATTAAATAGTCAGGCAGATTGAGAACTGGTGCCAGTGCGGCTAAATCCTTAGCATTCGATCCCCAACCATGTAAAGCTACAATTACGCCTTTAGGTTTGACTAGAGGTTTAGCTCGATTTTCAGAAGCTGGCTGAATCGTAATAATTTCTAATAATTTGTCCATACTTGTGATCGTTACCGCCTTGGTATAAAGTTAGAAAAGTATAGAGTTAATAGCTAACCTACCACACAACATTATGACCCTTGAAATTGATGAAGCGATCGCGGCTAATAATGGCGACCTCGGCACAGATGCTAGCTTTACTGAAACTATTCAGACTGTAATCGCTGGTATGGATTCCGAAAAAACTGCTGTAGTCAATCAATCCAATGATACCTGGAAATTTAATTACGGTACAGTTGAAGTTGTTGTTAATATCACTGGGGATCTGCCTACGGATACATTTACAGTGCTTTCTAACGTGCTGTCTTATCCAGTTAAAGACGAAGCCAAATTGATGAAACTATTACTCGAAAAGAACGCTTCCGAGACTTTTGAGGCTCACTTTGCAATTCAAAACGACCAAGTAATTGTGATGGCATCGCGCTCGGTAGAAGATTTATCGGCGGCAGAAATTTCCCGTTTGATTACAATTGTCTCGGCGATCGCTGATACCAATGATGAAATGTTGGCTAAGGAATTTAAGACTACCTAGGTTTTATTAATGGATTGGCAATTAATTCCTTACTCTGTGGGAACTGGGTTGGAGCAAATGGCTAGGGATGAATTATTTCTAGATCGACATTGCCAATCCCTCAATCCCATCTCTAGCTTAAGGTTTTATAGTTGGGCACCTGCGGCGATTTCTTTAGGACACCATCAATATCAAATTCCCGATCGCTGGCATGAATTAGCTAAAAGTAACGATCTTGATATCGTGCGTCGTCCTAGTGGTGGTAGGGCTGTAGTGCATAAAGGCGATTTAACCTATGCTGTAGTTACTGTAGGCGATCGCAGTCGTCAAGAAATGTATGGCTATATTTGTGAATTTTTAATTGCCGGTTTAGCAGATTTGGGGATAAAGCTCAGTTATGGTATGGCGGGACGAGGATATATTCATAATCCTAGTTGTTTTGCCACAGCGACGAATGCCGATTTAATTACCGAAAATGGACTCAAATTAATTGGCAGTGCCCAAGTTTATCGTCAGAGCTTACATGGTCATAAATCCTTACTGCAACATGGTTCTATTCAAATTCAGTGCGATCGCCCGTTAATGAAAGCAATATTTGAAGCCGATGTGCCAATTGTGGGATTAAATGAATTATTAAATGATGAGGACTCGATCCCTAAACTCATAGAAACTTTAAGGCGATCGGCAGAGAGAACCTTTAATACCAAGTTCTGATCCCAATTTTGGTAAAACTTAATTTAGTATTATGACAAAATCTTAAGCCTCAAAAATATGAATGCTGAAAATACCATAGGATTCCTTGCTGCAACCTTGACTACTTCCGCATTTTTGCCTCAGGTTCTCAAAATTTGGCGTTCCCGTTCCACCAAGGATCTTTCCCTACCGATGCTGGTTACATTTATCCTTGGTGTTAGCCTTTGGCTGATTTATGGATTATTAGTAAATGCCAATCCGATCATTATTGCCAATATCATTACCTTATTTTTGAACTTGATGATTTTAGGATTTAAGCTTAAGTACGGTTAGTTTATGAAGGGAATAAGTCTTTAAATACTTGTTCGGGATGGGGTTCGGGTTTGACATTAAGATAAATTTTTTGGATTTTTCCGTCTGGACTAATCACAAAAGTATTTCTGAAAATTCCCATATATTCTTTGCCCATAAACTTTTTCATGCCATAGCTGTCATAGCCGATCGCCACTTGATGATCGATATCAGATAACAATGAAAAAGGTAAATCAAATTTTTTAATAAACTTGCCGTGCGCCTTAGCATCATCTCCACTAATGCCGAGAATTACGATATTTTGGGCTAAAAATTCAGAGTGGCGATCGCGAAATCCACAAGCTTCTTTGGTGCATCCGGGAGTATTATCACGGGGATAAAAATAGAGAACTACGGTTTTACCTTTTAGATCGGCGAGGTGAACAATATTGTCTTGAGGATCGGGTAGGCTGAAATCTGGGGCAGTATCACCAATTTTAAGATTCATAATTGCAAGCTACGAGAATTATTTATGTATATTTTATGGCGATCGCCTCACAAACTATAGCTCTTTAATTTTAGATATTTGAAATTAGGATCTAGCCCCATATAGTATTTTAAGTGTCGCTATAAACTGCTTGATTTCGACCTTTAGATTTAGCTTCGTAGAGGGCTCGATCTGCTTTGGAAATTAACTGTTCAGGCTTATATTCTGAAGTGGGAATTTGCCAAAATACGCCAATACTTAGGGTAACTTCTTGTGCCAATCTACGGGAATTTTGTGAAAATCACCGAATAGTAAACTTGCCCATTTCATTTTTTTAGTATTAGTTGTGAATATTAGGCTAAATTTTAAATGTGAGAATTTTTATCCTGACATAGATAGACTTTTGCTACTATCTTGCTTGTAATAATTATGTATGATTTCTCAAAAAAAATCTGGAGCGATCGCACCCCAGACTAAATTATTTTAAATATCAACAAACCTATTTCTTAGGAGGTGCTACTTCTTCTACTTCATCGATCGCAAAGTTGTTAGTTGCAATGTTGGAGTAATTAACTTTATCAAAACGCACAATTACAGGATAAATGATGCCGCTTTTGTCGATAGATGCAACGGTACCTAAATCACGATACCAGTAGGACTCTTTACGCAGGATGCGAACTGTGGAACCACGTTGAATTGTCATAATAAATATTAAAATAACGAGTAATGCCATCTAGCGTAATCGAAGGCGATCGCCTCTGTCTATTGTCTGGGCGTTAAGTTTTATGTAACTTACTCAGATTGATTAAACCCGTCTCACCCTTTGACACTCCTCGTAGTAAAGCACGGGGATTCCTAATTCAACGAGACAACTTACCAGATAGACTTGCATCTACTT
>CAZLKI010000105.1:0-9329 GCA_964560035.1 uncultured Synechococcus sp. | reverse complement strand
TTGCCAAACTTTCTACGATTCAAAAAATAACTGGCAAGGATTTAACCGAAGTATTACGAGATGCCATAGATAACTATCATCAGCAAATCAACAAAGATCCATCTCCAAAAAATCCACTTCAAATATTTACAGAACTCGGCTTAGTAGGATGTTTTGAAGGAGAAGCAGATCTCTCGGTCAACTATAAATCCACAATCAAATCTTACATTCTCAAAAAGCACGATCATCGTTGACACTGGTGCATTTGTAGCATTATTCAATCGCCGAGACGCTGCCCATTTAGCAGCACAAAAAGCCTTTGCTGAACTACAAGAACCACTAATCACCACATTTCCTGTCATTACCGAAACCTGTTACTTCCTAGCCGAAACCATCAGTCAAACCGCTCAATCCAAATTTCTCAAAAGTTTTGTGCTAGAAGCATTTCAAATATTCGATCTTCAATCAAACCACATAGATCCTATGGTAACTTTAATGGAAAAATATGCCGATCTTCCAATGGATATGGCAGATGCTTCATTAGTTGTTTTAGCAGAGCATTTAAACAGTGGTCGCATTTTATCAATCGATCGCCGCGATTTCAGTGTTTACCGTTGGCATAATAAGCCTTTTGAAAATCTGTTAGTTTAAATTGCAAAGAACGACTCAGATTTTGACAACATCCGCAGCGATCCGCGCTTTCAAGAATTGATACAATAGCAAAAAACATCATGACCCAATTACTAGAACAAGCCTTTGCCGCCGTTTCCGCACTCCCCCAAGAAAGACAAGACGAACTAGCACAACTAATCTTGGAAGAAATTTCACGTCAACAGCAACCAACGCCCAAAAAGCCCCGTATGCTTAGACCCATATCCAAAGGTAGTGGCTATACAGACACATCTATCAATCATGATGCAGTATTAGCTGAATTTATTTACAAAAACAAATTTAATAACCAACCTTCATGATCGGAGTTCTTGCTGATACAGTCGTATTCTATGCACTTCTAGACGAAAAAGATACCCATCATCAACGTGCTCAATTAGAACTCCAAAAAATTGTCGAATCAAAAACCATAATCTATATATCATTTCCCATCTTTCTCGAAGCCTATAGCCTATTACTGTATCGCCTCGGATTTCCATCAGCCCAAGAATTTGTAGATTATTGTCTTGATAGCGTTGAGTTTATCAATCCCACACTAGATGACTATCTTCAGGCAAAAGATAAAGCATTAAGATATCCCGATCAAACCATAACTCTAGTAGATGCCATAACCGCAGTTCTATCTGAAAGATTGAATTTGCCTGTTTGGTCATACGATTATCACTTTGATATTATGCGAATTAATGTGTGGCGATAAGCAGATTTTGACAACAGCCGCAGCGATCTACGCTTTCAAGAATTGATAGAATAGGAGAAAACATCATGCCTAAACTACTCAACCAAGCCCTAGATGTTATTTCCCACCTCACCGAACAGGAACAAGAACACATCGCCGCCGTAATCTTGCAAGAAGTTGAAACACTTCGCAAAAAACAAGAACTAGAACAACAAGCAGGCTATGCCCAAGCCCAAGCGTTTCTACAACGGATCGCAAAAGTTCGCGAAAGCATTCCCAAAGAAGAGCGTCAAAAACTACCGCGTGACTTTGCTAAAAATGTCGATTGTTACCTATATGGAGCGCCAGAAGCAGAGTGAAAACCGTATTTGCAGACACCTGTTATTGGATTGCCTTTCTCAATGAAGATGATGATCTCTATGAGATAGCTATCAGAACAACACAAACACTTTTCCCTATCCAAATCGTCACCAGCGAAATGATATTGAGCGAATTGCTTAATCACGTCTCGAAAAAAGGTGAGAATTTTAGAAAAGCCGCCGCCACATTTATTCGTCAACTTGATGAAGATGAAAATGTGGTGATTATTCCCCAAACCAGCAAACTTTTCTTAAATGCCTTTGAACTTTACATACAACGTCAAGACAAAGCATGGAGCCATACTGACTGTTCATCATTTTGCATCATGGAAGAATTAGGTATTTTAGAATCTTTCACCTATGACAAACATTTTGAGCAAGCAGGTTTTATTGCATTACTGAGAGCTTAACTATGGAAAGTAAAATCCGAAGCGATTCGCGCTTTCAGTCTTTGGTAGAGTAAGATAAAACCTAGTAATTAGGGCTTAAACCTATGAGCATAGTTTTAGAATACGAAGCACCACCCTTTCAAGAAGAAGCAACTGGCTCGATCCGAGTCGGAAAAACTAGAGTGCTTCTAGAAATAGTAATTAGAGCTTTCTTAGATGGCGCATCACCTGAAACCATCGTGCAGCAATATTCCACGTTAACCCTATCTGATACCTACACCACGATCGCATATTACCTACGCCATCAAGAAGTCATAGAAGCCTATCTCATTCAACGAGAACAACTAGCAGGAAAAGTCTATCAACGCATCCAAGATATACAGCCCGACATGAACTTATTTCGATCTCGCCTATTAGCCAGACGAAGCGATCGCCGAAACTTTCCTGCAAAGACTTTAAACTCAGATAACGATTCCTAATCGAAACCAAATCAATAATCAGATAAAAATTGCTGCATTACTTGCACTAGAGGACTATAACAACGATCCAGCACTAACAGCTTTTACGGTATTGGATGGGGAAGAGTTTTACGAGTATGAATAGAGGCGAACTTTGGTGCAGATGACTTTGATGAACCACTCCACCTAATCAAGCCGCATCAGACTTAATTGTCGTAAACTATAAATCTCCATAGAAAATTAAGTTATGCTAGTCAAAACCACTTCCCGCTATGTCATTCGGAATACTAATATTTTAAATGGTGAGCCTATTATCATCGACACAAAGACTACTGTCAGGGCTATTATTGGATTATGGCGTTTAGGCACTTCTCCAGAAGAAATTCCTATTCATCTAACACATTTAACGTTGGCACAGGTATTTGATGCTTTAAGCTTCTATCAAGATAATCAAGCTGAGATTAATAATTATATAAGCCGCAATCATACTCCATCAGAATTAGTGCATCCTCTGGTAAAAGCGCATTTTGCAACCTCGTGATGAATCTCTTTGCATTAATATATCTCGATGAAGACGTGAGTAATTTGGTGGCAAGGTTACTGCGATCGCGAGGGATGGATATTGCAACAGTTCGAGAACATCAAATGCTAGGCAAATCTGACCCAGAGCAACTAATCTATGCCGCATCTATGAACCGATGTATTTTGACTCACAATCGAGTTGATTATGAAACCTTACACTTGCGATATCTGACTGATAGGATTAGACATAGTGGAATCATGATTATTCCCCAGAAAACTCCTCATGAAATTGCCGATCGTGCAATGGTTTTACTGGATGCCCTGACTGCTGATGAGATAGAGAATCAATTACTTTATATTTAGTTCATCTTTGAAGCTCAAACTTGAAGTAAATTTGTCGAGCGGCGGTACCCATCTCCAAGAGAATCGCCTTCTGAACCTCTCCCTTGACCTTCGGAAGCTTAAAGTTGAACTCGATCGGGTTCAAATCTGATGCTCGGAGCTTAAAAATCGAACCTCTTGAGGTTAAAAC
Source organism: uncultured Synechococcus sp. (assembly GCA_964560035.1). Classification (GTDB taxonomy): domain Bacteria; phylum Cyanobacteriota; class Cyanobacteriia; order Pseudanabaenales; family Pseudanabaenaceae; genus PCC-7502. The sequence continues at coordinate 5,745 of CAZLKI010000105.1, read as the reverse complement.
TTGACCTTCAGAGGTTCAAACTTGATTGAATTTGGTTCAAAGTCGAACTTGATTAGGTTCAAACTTGATTGATTTAGGTTCAGACTTGACCTTCGGAGGATCGAACTTCAACCCCTTGAGGTTCAAACTTGATTGATTTAGGTTCAGACTTGACCTTCGGAGGATCGAACTTCAACCCCTTGAGGTTCAAACTTGATTGATTTAGGTTCAAAGTCGAGCTTCAGAGGATCGACTTAGGAAATTTCTGAAAAACAATTTACCCCGATCGCTTCACCTCCGCTTATCTATCTAAATAATCTTTAAACGTATATAGGAAATCCGCCTAACCTCTGAACATACCGAACTAATCTCTGAGTATTTCCTGACTCAACTCACTAAATTGAAAAGCGAGGGGCTATATTTACTTTTAAGAATAACAGGTAAGATTAATTAGCAATTATGACTAAAAAAATTAATGGATACTGAAAACAATCCATCTAATTCCTTTATCGTCTGTGGGCTGGGAAGCCTCGGTCAAAACTGTGTATCTGCAATCCATGAGTTTGGTGGAAGCGTCAGTGCGATCGAGCAAGAGACACCTGCAAGCTGGGAAATTCCTGAATTGCCTAAGCTTTTAGAGAACCTTGTTATTGGTGATTGTCGCCAAGCAGATATCCTTGTGACGGCTGGGATAAATAAATGTCGAGCGATCTTACTTGTTACCAGTAATGAAAGAGTTAATGTAGAAACTGCCTTTGCTGCTAGGTCGCTTAATCCTCAAATTCGCTTAATAGTGCGCTCTGCCAAACAAAACTTAAACGACCTTTTAACCGAGCACTTGGGAAATTTTATCGCTTTTGAGCCTACTCAGCTTCCCGCACCTGCTTTTGCTTTAGCGGCTTTAAGTGATGAAATTATGGGCTTTTTTAGCTTAGATAATCAATTAATGCGAGTTGTCCAAGAAGAGATCGATCGCAAACATAAATGGTGTGAGTCCAGAATGATTCACGAACTAAATTCACGAAGTCGGCGGATTTTAGATCGTACTTCCCTAGAAGATCTACAAACAGATCCCCAAAGGACAGACTTCCTATTTAATCAATTAGATCCCAATACTCGGATCGCGTCCCAAGATAGCGTAATTTATATCGAACTGGTAGAGAATGAGCTGCATAATCGATCGCTTCCAACTCAAAAAAAAGGTTTAAGTCAAAGAATTAGCGAACTGACAAGTAACTTACTTTGGGCAAATCTGCAAAATAATCTCGTGAGATATCAGCATTGGTTGGCAGAAAGTCGTACCCGTATGGCAGCAGCATTGTGCGGGTTAGTAGTTGTATTTTTAGTTGCGATCGGTACGCTTTTATTCAGACTTTACTATCCGGGTATAGGAATTATAGATTCTATTTATGCCACGATCGCTCTGCTGCTTAGTGGTTATGGCGATCTGTTTGGTCAAATTATCAGTAACGATCCCGCTCCACCTTGGCTGCGATTTTTTGGTTTGATCCTGACTATTTCTGGTACGGCACTTTTAGGATTACTGTATGGACTTTTGACCGAAAGTCTCTTGAGTGCCAGATTTCAATTTCTTTCTCGCCGTCCGCCAATCCCCGAACAAGACTATGTAATTTTAGTGGGATTGGGTCGTGTGGGGCAGGGAGTAGCCAAGTTTCTCCAAGAATTTAAGCAGCCCTTTGTGGCGATCGCCAATGCCGAGGTAGATCCCACTTTGCTCCCAAACATCCCTTTAATTTCGGGAAATATCAACAGTTCCTTAGAAAAAATTAGCCTTGCCAAAGCTAAAAGTCTAATCGCTGTAACCGATGATGAAATGTTGAATTTAGAGTTGGCGATGATGACCCATGCGGTAAATCCTCAAAGTCGTCTAGTAATTCGCACCTTCGAGCAAGGCTTTACCAAAAATTTGGCTCAACTATTACCATACGCTGATGTCCTTTGTGCTAATTCAATCTCGGCTGAGGCTTTTGCGGCGGCGGCGTATGGAGAAAACGTGGTGAGCTTATTTCGGCTGAATAATCAAACGGTTTTAGTTACCGAATATTTTATCGAAGCGGGAGATACGCTGATGGGCTTAATCTTGGCTGACGTTAGTTATGGCTATGGGGTTGTACCCGTTTTGCATCAAGAGCCCCATGGTAAAGCTAAATTTATGCCGATTGATGATACGAGGTTGGGAGCAGGCGATCGCCTCGTGGTACTAGCAACAATTAAGAGCTTACAGGCAATTGAGGTTGGCACTATAATTACTCCAACTTGGTATATCCATATCGAGCAACCACTGAGTGCAGCCGCCATCTTTGAAGGAGCAAATGTGATTGTCAGAGTGTGTAACTGTCCCATGCTCACTGCCAGAACAGTAATGGAAAACTTACCCAATCGCTTAAATCTTCCACTTTACAAGTTGCAAGCACAAAGGCTAATTCGCGAACTCCTTAAGGCACAAGTCTCTGGATATATTATTCAAGAGCCCAGACAAGCCCAGAATGCGAACATTTAATTTAAGCCTAAAGTTTCGAGCAGATTAATTAAAGGTAAGCATCAGATTAATGCAGCCTGAAATTTCGATCCAGAAATATTAGACATATCAGCAGAACTTGCTTAATATCTGATGTTACGCAGAAGTCAACTGTCCCTCATCCCCTTCTCCCAAGTAGAGAGAAGGGGAGTAATACAGGTTTTTCTTGTTCCCTCTCCCGTTTTGGGAGAGGGCTAGGGTGAGGGTCTTAAACTCTTCCGCGTAAGGTGAGTTAATATCTTAAAAAGTTAGTTGGTTATATATGGCTTTACCCCTGCAACGCTGGCATATTGCTACACCTCAACCTGATTTAGTTGAAGAAATTTCTTCTAGTTCGGGACTTTCACCATTGTTGGCACAGGTTTTAATCAATCGGGGTATGGACACAAAGGCGCGATCGCAGATTTTTCTCGATCCTGACAGCGAACCATTACTCGATCCTAAGTCTGAGTTTCCAGATTTACTTGCTAGCTTAGATATTTTAGAGCAGGCAGTGAGAAATCACCAAAAAGTAGCGATCTGCGGTGACTATGATGCTGATGGGATGACGAGCACGGCTTTATTACTCAGGACTTTGCGGCTTTTAGGGGTTGCAGTCAGCTATGAGATTCCCAGTCGGATGCACGAAGGCTATGGAATTAACGTGCGGATGGTAGAGGAACTGCACGAGCGCGGTGTGAGCTTGATTATTACTGTAGATAATGGAATTTCTGCATTTGCGGCGATCGCCCGTGCTAGAGAGTTAAATTTGGCTGTAATTATTACCGATCACCACGATCTACCCGAAAAATTACCGCCTGCTAATGCCATTCTAAATCCTAAATTAATTAATCCAGATTCGCCCTATTATGCGATCGCGGGGGTTGGCGTGGCATACGTTTTAGCTTTAGAGTTAGCGGATCGATTTGGTAAAAGAGCTAATTTAGAATCTCTACTGTTAGAGCTTTTTACCCTTGGCACGATCGCCGACTTGGCACAATTAACAGGAATTAATCGGCGGTTGGTCAAACAAGGTTTGAGACTTTTGGGGCGATCGCAAATCCCCGGAGTTATTGCCCTGATTCAAGCTTCAGGAATTGCCGACGATCGAAATGTAGGTTTAAAGCCAGAGGCGATCGGATTTAGTCTAGCTCCGCGAATTAATGCTGTGGGCAGAATTGGCGATCCTGTAACCGTAATTGAGCTATTAACCGTTGATGATATGGGAACAGCGATTACCCTAGCGTATAAATGTGAAGAAACAAATCGCACCCGCCAAGAACTTTGCAGCCAAATTGAACGGGAAGCGATCGCTTATATTCATTCTTTGGATCTAGATTTAAAAGCGGAAAGAGTTTTAGTCGTAATCCAACCAGACTGGCATCACGGGGTAATCGGCATTGTGGCATCGCGTTTGGTAGAAAGGTTTGGGGTACCAGTATTTATCGGCACTTATGAATTTACTGATGAGCTAGATGGTGAATTTAACGAAGGTAAATTTGAGGATGAAAACGAGCGCGATCGGACTTCAAGTATTCGCGGGTCGGTGCGGAGCATTCCTGAATTTAACGTGTTTGAGTCTTTAGATTTTTGCAAAGATTATCTAGCTAAATATGGCGGACATCCTGCGGCGGGAGGTTTTTCGATGAAGAGTGAGAATTTATTAGGATTTTGCGATCGCTTAAAAGAATTTGCCCATCAACACCTAGAACCCCGCCATCTCAAGCCGCTAATTCAAGTCGATGTCAAAGCCGATCTGCAAGATATTTCGTTGACGCTACTCGAACAAATCGATCTGCTGCATCCCTGTGGCATGGGTAATAGCGACCCTGTATTTTATACTACTAATGTCCGCGTAATTTCCCAGCAGGTTAGGGGCAAAACTAAAGCTTGTCTGGCACTAGAACTGGATCGGGGTAATGGTTCTAAAATTAAAGCAATTTCTTGGCGGTGGGGAGAGTATTGTCCTATTCCCGATCGCGTGGATTTGGCATATAAACTTAGGGCAAATAAATGGCAAGATAAAACCTCCGTAGAGCTAGATTTAGTCGGAATTAGACCTGTTTGGACACCGATTTTAGAATCTAAACCCGCACCTAAAATTGCAGTTACTCCGATTTGGCAGAATCTAATCCAAGACGTAGAATCTTTAGAAGCTCTGGAAAAAATCCCGCAGCCTGCTTTAATTTATGGTTATAATCATCCCCTTGAATTTAGCGGAGATAGCGATCGCCCCGTTCCCAATAAAACCTATAAATCTTTAATTTTGTGGAGTTTGCCCCCTTCAATTACCCATCTGCGTTGGTTGATTGCTCTAACTAAGCCTGAAATTATTTATTTAGGAAATCAAACTCCTAACTTTCCGACGGCACTCGATCTTAAGCAGAAGTTAGCTGACTATGAGCAATACATTGGCAAATCTACTTTAACTTTAAATTTATTAGACTTAGGGCAAAAGCTCTGGGTAGCTCCCTGCGTAATTGTGGCAGGATTTCGGGAGTTAGGTTACGATTTAAGCGATTTTCCGCCTACCAAATCCTTAGATCTCGAACTAGAAAATCTGAGGCGATGGTATCAATTTTCGCTAGATAAAATTTCCTCAATATCATAAATTTTATAATTTTTTATAAGATTTAATCTTTCTTCCAAACTATTGCTGTTTTCACCAAAATTTTTACAGGGACAGGGTTACAGGGCGAAGCCCCGTCTTGGTTTTATATTTCTTTGCCTCCGCTTAAAATTAAAATGTGAAATAATTGCATATCTTGTATAACATTTAATAAACACCATATACTCTAAAAACGTATAGATTTATTCAACCCCTAATCTTTGGCACGTAAGTAAGATGGCAAGCCTGAAAAATGTAATTGAGGATGTTGTTCTATCTGAAGCGATCGCCCAACTTAAAGCTGTTAATGGTGACAATACAAATCTCAGTGAGGTCGTTGCCTTTGCGCTCAATCGACTACCCCCTTTGTATGCCAGTACCGATCGAGGTTGGTTGCAGCAACGCAAACGTGCCCACGGCGAACTTAGTTCTAAAATTCAAGCAACCGTCCGTCAAGCCATCCTTGGAGCTAGATTCGATCCGCTTCGTCAAGTAGAACCACTGCCCGAACAAGAAATAGAGTCTCCCGCCCACTCCCTTGCTAAACTGCAAAAGCTCTTAGGTAATCTAGATTTGACATGGCAAAACGTACCAACGATAGTGCAACAGACTTTAGAAAAAGTCCGACAAGAAGTTAATA
>CAZLKI010000104.1:4941-9365 GCA_964560035.1 uncultured Synechococcus sp. | reverse complement strand
GTATTACACCCTCAAGTATGAAGGCAAAGAAATAGAACTGGTAAACGAGTTGCTAAAAGATCGACCAATTATCGAAGTCGCAATCTTAAGTAAAATTCCCTTTGTCTTCGATCTATTTAGCTTTTTACTATTTGAAACCGATTTAGTTATTAATAACACTACTTATGAAGCGCAAACCCCACAGGCGATCGCCCGCGCTAAGAGTATTTTAAGTAACCTGTTAATTCAAGTTGCCAATGCCGTAATGCAACCACTTCTAAATCATTTTGCCGATGTTGAGGAAATCAAACAAAAATTTTACAGCTACGATCTCGTAACTACGCGTGAAGTGGAACGATTTCGGAATAATTTATCGTGGCACTATCGGCTAGAGAACTCTTGGGGTGAGCCACAGGCAATTTATGAGAGTCAGTTTTATCTCTTTACTTTTACGACTTCTGGCATTAAAAAACTCAATGTCTATGCTTCCCGCCGTCACGAACTGGTAAAACTATCTGGGATTCCTTTTTTAGTCACGCTTTGGCTCGAACTTCAAGATGCGATCGCTCCCAGACTAAGGGCAATTACAGCATTTATTGGAGCGGGATTGGTTTACGTGCTTAAAAATATCTTGGGCAGGGGTATTGGTTTAATTGGCAAGGGAATTTTACAGGGAATTGGAGATTCTTTGAATTGGGGGAAAGTGAGAAGGAGAAGCGATCGGCTTTAATAATTTATTGATAATTAAACTAGAATTTTAGTCTTATCCTCAAAATAACTTTAAAGGGGACGACTATATCCCCCTAACTAACCTTACGCGGAAGAGTTTAAGACCCTCATCCTAGCCCTCTCCCAGAACGGGTAAGGGAACAAGAAAAACCTGTATTACTCCCCTTCTTTCCACTTGGGAGAAGGGGATGAGGGACAGTTGACTTCTGCGTAACATCAGCCCCTAAGTTAAGATCGGTGAAATCAGTTTAACTAAATAACTAGCTTGCAGACTCAAAAGCAGCCTTAGCCGCAGTTGCCTCATCGGGATGAATGCCCAAACGAGTTAGGTTAAAGCGACCGCGTTGATCGACTTCACGAATTTTGATGACAACTTCATCACCCACTGCCACCTCATCTTCAACCTTGCCCACTCTACCTTCTGCCAGTTGAGAGATATGCACCATTCCTTCTTTACCGGGAAGAAACTCCACAAAAGCACCAATCGGGATAATTCGCATCACTTTACCCACATAGACATCTCCCGCACTAACTCGGCGAGTCATACCTTCAATCATCTGTTTGGCACGCTTTGCTCCGTCGGCATTCATCGAGGAAATGGTTACAGTGCCATCATCTTCGATATCCACTTTTGCACCTGTCTCTTCGGTAATACCCTTAATATTTCTACCGCCAGGTCCGATGATCAAGCCAATTTGATCGGGGTTAATTTGCATCGTTAACAATCTTGGCGCGTAGGGCGATAGTTCAATTCTTGAGGTCGAGATTGATTCCATCATTTTGCCGAGAATATACATTCTGCCAGCTTTTGCTTGAATTACGGCATCCCGAATGGTGCTCATGGCAATACCCGTAATTTTCATATCCATCTGCAAGGCGGTGATCCCCGTATCGGTACCTGCAACCTTAAAATCCATATCGCCTAAGAAGTCTTCAATCCCTTGAATATCTGTAAGAATCCGAGTTTGATCGCCTTCTTGGATCAATCCCATTGCCACGCCACTTACGGGTTTAGTAATCGGTACGCCTGCATCCATCAATGCCAAGGTAGAGGCACAAACTGAACCCATAGAAGTAGAACCATTAGAAGATAGAACTTCGGATACGACCCTAAGCACATAAGGGAACTGGTTAGTAGGAGGAAGTACGGGTACGATCGCTCGTTCCGCTAAGGCACCATGTCCGATTTCTCTCCGACCCGGCGATCGCATGGGTTTAACTTCGCCTACAGAATAGGGAGGCATATTATAGTGATGCAAGTATCGTTTCTTTTCATCGGGATGCAAGTCATCCATTTCCTGTGCGTCAGATGGAGAACCTAACGTGGCGATCGATAAGACTTGGGTTAAGCCGCGATTAAATAGTCCACTGCCATGCACGCGCGGTAATATTCCTGTGTCGGCGGATACGGGACGAACTTCATCTAACTTGCGTCCATCAATTCTGACGCTATCTTCAATTACCTGACGGCGCATAAAGATTTTGGTGATTTCTTTGAAGGTGGCACTTACAGTTTTATCCGTCGCGATTGATTTGATCGGATTACCTTCTTCAAGGTTGGCGATCGCTTCTTTTAATTCTTTTTTAATTAGATCTAAAAGTCCATCTCTAACCGTACGATCTTTTTCGAGGCTGGTAACTACTTTCTTAACTTTTTCGCCAACTTGCTCGTTAATAAATGTTTGCAAGGTTAAATCTACAGTTGGTTGAACTGGCTGCACGAGGGCGATACCTAGCTCTTGCATAATTATTAACTGTGCCTTAATTAGCTCTTGCACGGCTTCATAACCAAACTCGATTGCTTCAATCATGTCTTGTTCTGGCAGTTGATTGGCTCCCGCTTCGACCATGATGATGCCTTCGGGCGTGCCTGCTACTACTAGATCTAGATCCCCTGCTTCGACTTCGGCATAGGTAGGATTAATAATAAATTCATCGCCAACCAAACCCACTCTGACCCCAGCCATCGGACCGTTAAACGGTAAACCTGCAACTAATGTGGCGATCGAAGCGGCGGTGACTGCCAACACATCAGGCGGAGACTTTTCATCCAGTGCCATCGTGGTTGCCACAATTTGAATATCATCTCTGATCCATTGAGGAAATAGCGGACGCATGGGGCGATCGATCAGTCGGCAAATTAAAATAGCTTTTTCGGGAGGACGACCTTCACGTCTTAAAAATCCACCGGGTATTCTGCCTGCGGCATAGAGCCTTTCTTCGTAATCAACCATTAGGGGCAGAAAGTCAATACCTTCACGTGTTTCGCCGCGTGTTGCCGTTACTAAAACTGCCGTTTCACCGCATTGAATTAATACCGATCCGCCTGCCTGTGGTGCTAATAGACCAATTCTTAGCTTAATCTCTCTGCCATAGAATGAGATTATTTTTTCTGTGCCTGTCATTATGTTTTCTTCTTTATACTTGTGGCAATCATATCGCTATTAACAACTTGTTAGAGGTTTATTAATTTTTTATATCGATTCATCGGGCTTAGTTTTAAGCTTAATGCGCTGCAAATAGCCCTAACCACAGGGGAATAGTTAATAAAACGCCGATACTACTGAGGGCAATACTCGAAAGAATAGTTTCTTTTTTCAGGTTATATTCTTCTGCTAAGATTACGCCTGCTAAAGCCGTGGGCATTCCTGCTTGTAAAACCATTGCCAATTGTGGCGAGCCTGTAAGTCCGAATATGCTCATGCCAATTCCTACAGCTAGGGGCAAGATCAATACTTTAACGACGGTAGCGGGTAGTGCCAGATTGAGACTATGCCAACTTTTAATCGATCTGAGCCTAATTCCCACTAGCAAAAGTGCCAAAGGGACAACGACTGTAATCGATCGCTGTAAATAGTTTGAGAGGGAATCACTGAGCTCGATCTGATTGATTTGCAGATATAAGCCCAAACCAAATGCCCATAGTGCTGGGGTCGTAATTACCGATTTGAGGTGGGTAGTCCAGTTAACTTGAATATTGTGTTCTCCATAATAAGAAGCGATCGCCACGCCCAAACCATAGCTGCCGATAATATTATGAGCAAGACTAAAAAGCACCACCCAGCTTAGATCGCTGCTTGCAACTAAGTTAGGAGTAATTGCCAAGCCCACAAACCCCGTATTTCCTAAAATCGCTGCCAGTAAAAAATCACCCTTTTCAGATTTAGGTAAATTTCGGCACAGCATCCATGCCACCCCAGAGCCAATTATTAAACTCAAGGTCACGATTAGGGGCACGATCCACAGGTTGATATTAATTTCTGACCTCTGCATAAAAGCCAAAACCTGAAGCGGTACTCCCACCCAGTAAAGCGATCGCCCAATGAGCTTTGGCACAAAATCAGGCACCGATCGCAAAAATACCAGTCCTGCTAAGACCCAAATTACTAAGGGCAAATAGATTTCGGCAAGTTGACCAATCACGATACTAAGTTAATTTACCAGATTTTAGATGAAGAGGTTTGGGGACGGAGTTCCCAAGGACTACAAACTCGGATGAGGTCTATTTTACTAAACACGACCTCGAAGATATTGCGCCATTTCGTTAGGTCTTGGTGAGTTTTCTACGGCAATTTCTTCGGTGATGCGACCGTCTTCATAGAGCTTGAGTAGAGATTGATTCATGGAACACATCCCATCAAAACTAGACTTGGGAATAATTGACTCAATTTCATCGACTTCACCGCGCTTGATATAGTCACGGATCGCATCGGTAT
>CAZLKI010000104.1:0-4841 GCA_964560035.1 uncultured Synechococcus sp. | reverse complement strand
GACTCAATTTCATCGACTTCACCGCGCTTGATATAGTCACGGATCGCATCGGTATTGATCATGATCTCGAAGGCGGCGGCACGTTTACCATCGGTAGTTCTGACTAAAGTTTGAGCAATTACCGCTACAAGAGTTTCAGCAATTTGATCGCGCATGGGGGCTTGCTGGTCGGGCTCGTAAAGGTTCAAAATCCGCTCGATGGTTTTGACGGCACTGTTGGTGTGTAATGTTCCAAAGACTAAGTGACCAGTTTGTCCAGCTTTGAGGGCTGTATTTACGGTATCGCGATCGCGCATTTCCCCAATTAAAATAATATCTGGATCTTCGCGTAAAGCAGATTTGAGCGCGTTATCAAACTTGTGAGTGTGAATTCCAACTTCGCGTTGCTTGATCAAAGATTTTTTACTGGGATGCACAAATTCAATCGGGTCTTCAATTGAGATTAAGTGCTTGGGCATTTCCGAGTTAATAAAATCTACCATCGCTGCCAAAGTGGTAGTTTTACCCGAACCCGTTGGACCTGTAATTAAAATTAGTCCTTTGCCCGTGTAACAAAGTTCGCGAAACACTTCGGGCAAATTTAATTGATCGATGGTCAGAATCTTTAAGGGGATGATCCGCATGACCAGAGCAGGACCTTTGAGCGTATCGAAAACATTGATCCGAACACGGGCAAATTCGTACTGGGTAGCACCATCAAATTCCAGCGTATCTTTAAAACCCTGAATTTGTTTATCATCCAATACTTCTGCCAACCATGAATAAAAAGTAGCTTCGTCAGGCATGGGATAATTTTCCTGCGTGACTATCAAGCCCCTCGATCTAAATCTAATTTTTTCATTGACACCCAAGTGCAGGTCAGAACATCCCTGTTCGTAGGCATCCTTAACTAGCTGTTCTAAAGTTGGTTGTCCACTGCCACGGGTATTCCTGCCATTGTTAGTATTGTTGGCAACTAAAGGCGGTGGTCCAGGTCTGACTGGAGTACGAATTTGGCTGTCCGATCGCGAAAGCGGCGGTGGTACTGCTCCAGATGTTAATGGCGAAGGAACTCTACTTGGTGGCGGCAGAGACGGAATACCTGACATATACAACCTCTATATGACTACTTAAAACTACTTAATCGATTAGAATTGTTAGACTAAGGACTATATTAACTTTTATGCTCTCATTAATGTAAAGTCAATTCATGAATATTCTTACAACTTTGCGATCGCGTGCTACTTCCATCAAAACACAAGACATTAGAACTCAAGATAAACCTAAAGCCGAAGCCTCGCCCAAAGCTACCAAAGGTATAGAAATTAAATCAAAACGCGAGCTAGAGATCATGCGAGAATCAGCGCGGATCGTGGCAACGGTACTCAAAGAAATTTCCCAAATAATTGCCCCTGGAATGACTACCTTGGATTTAGACGCTCATGCCGAAAAAAGAATTAGAGAAATGGGGGCAATTCCTAGCTTTAAGGGCTATCACAAATTTCCTGCGACTTTGTGTGTGAGCATAAATAACGAGGTCGTGCACGGCATTCCCAATGGCAGAAAAGTTATTAAGGCGGGTGACTTGGTAAAAGTAGATGTGGGAGCTTTTCAAAACGGCTTTCATGGCGACTCTTGCATTACTCTGATGGTTCCGCCTGTAAGCGATCGCGTTGCCCGATTAACCCAAGTGGCAGAAGCAGCTTTGTATAAAGGGATCGAGCAGGTAAAGGCTGGTAATTATTTATTGGATATTGCTGGGGCGATCGATGACTATGTTAAAAGTAATGGCTATTCAGTGGTTGAAGACTTTACAGGTCATGGAGTCGGTCGAAATCTGCACGAAGAACCCTCAGTGTTTAACAATCGCAGTGCAGTGACGGGCAAAAATCCTTTACCTAATGTTAAATTACGGGCGGGTATGACCTTGGCGATCGAACCGATTATCAATGAAGGCACCAACCGAGTTAGGATCTTATCTGATAAGTGGACGGCTGTGACTGTGGATAATAAACTTTCAGCCCAGTTTGAACATACAGTTTTGGTGACGGAAGAGGGCTATGAAATTTTTACCGATCGCACTAAAGTTTAGAAAGAGTACTTAAAAAAATAAGTAAAAAACAAGTAAAAAGCTTGAGTAAAAAGCCCAAATAGAAAGTTTTAGGAATATCTCTTGCTTCTGAACAAAAGCTACTGCCTTAATCCTAGCTGCAATCATCAAAACCTAGAACAGTCTAAGTTTTGTCAAAATTGTGGCTCACAGTTACTTGTAAACGATCGCTATCGGGCATTAAAAATTATTGGGCGCGGTGGATTTGGGCGCACGTTTTTGGCGATCGATGAAGCTAAACCATCCCATCCCCAATGTGTAATTAAACAATTTTTACCTGTAGAAAATGAGTTTGTGCACGAAGCTAGACGTTTATTTAAACAAGAGGCAGTCAGACTGGACGATTTAGGTAAGCATTCGCAGATTCCAGAGCTATTTGCCTATACCGAGCAAGAAAGTCGTTTATATCTGGTGCAGCAATTTATCAATGGGCTAAACTTAGGCAAAGAACTGGCGAAGGAAGGGGTTTTTGATGAAGTCAAAATTCGTAAACTATTAAACGACCTGCTTCCAGTTCTGCAATTTATTCACGATTCTCAAGTCATTCATCGCGATATTAAGCCCGATAATATTATTCGGCGTAGGTCAGATGATAAGCTTGTTCTTGTGGATTTTGGTGCTGCTAAATTTGCCACAACCACGAATCTAGCCCAAGCTGGTACGACTATTGGCACTGCTGGCTATGCTGCTCCCGAACAAAGTTTAGGTAAAGCCATTTTTAGTAGTGACATCTATAGCCTTGGTGTAACCTGCATTTACCTTTTGACCAAGGTCGAACCCTATAATTTATTTGATGCTTCGGAAGGATTTATCTGGAGAGATCGCACTGAGGGGGTAAGCGATCGCCTTGCTCAAGTGTTAGACAAAATGATTCATACTGCGGTCAAACATCGCTATATAAATGTAACCGAAGTATTGAAAGATCTAAATACCGCTCCACCATCTACGGGAAAACCTAAGGCGATCGCCAAAAACTCTTTATACATTAAGCTCAAAAAATTTAAATTTGAAACGGTAAATCTAAAAGTAACTGGAAGCAAACAAGCTGGTTTATTTGGACGCAAAACTGGAGCAAATATCACTTTAGAAAAGCAGACTTACCAAGTTGACTACTTTATCGATGCGCCCGTTACTGACCTCATGATTGAAATGATTAAGGTACCTAATGGTAATTTTTTAATGGGTTCTCCCCTCACCGCAGACGAGCAAGTCAAAGATGAAAATCCTCAACATTCGGTCAATGTCCCTGCTTTTTTTATGGGTAGATATCCCGTCACCCAAATTCACTGGGAAATGGTGATGGATAATAATCCTTCGCAGTTTAAAGGAGCCAATCTACCCGTTGAAAATGTATCTTGGCATGATGCTCAAGAGTTTTGTCACAAACTATCTGAGGTTACAGGAAAACCCTATCGTCTGCCTACCGAAGCTGAATGGGAATATGCTTGTCGAGCGGGAACAACTACGCCTTTTTACTTTGGTGAAGTAATTACTGCCGACATTGCCAATTTTAACGGGCAGGTTAGCTATGGCGGCGCGCCTAAAAGTAAGTATCGGCTACAAACGACCGAGGTTAATACTTTTCCGCCTAATGCTTTTGGACTGTTTGATATGCATGGCAATGTATGGGAATGGTGCCAAGATGAAGCCCACGATCACTATAGAAATGCGCCCACCGACGGAAGTGCATGGGAAACTACAACTACCAGTAATGGCAATCGCAGTCGAGTTTTGCGTGGAGGAGCGTGGAACTCTAATCCCAGTAATTGTCGTTCGGCTTTTCGGAATGGCTACTTCCCCGACAGTCGATTCGATCGCTGTGGATTTAGAATTGCCTTCTCGATTTAGAGATCGCATTTATATCGCATTTATTCTGTGACTATCCCATCTAGCCCATAATTTGCGGAACTTTAAAGAACTCATCTTCGCGATCTGGAGCGCAATTTAATAATGCTTCTTTATCGGGATAGGGATTAGAGGTATCGGTGCGCGTAATATTGACTGTGGCGATCGCCCGTGTGGTTGGTTCTACATTTACTAACAATTCATCCAGTTCGTTTAGCTGCTCGAAATAATTCAAAATATCTCCAAGCTGAGAGGTAAAAGCAATTTCTTCAACCTCGGTTAGCTGTAATCGGCTGAGACGGGCAATGTGTTGGACTTGGAGGCGATCGATCATAATGTGGCGATAGTTATTTCTTCACTTTAAGGATAGCCTTGAATTAACCTAACTTTAAAAATTAGAAAAATTAGCTCGACCATTTGAATTCGGAACTCGGATTAAATGGCTTCAGGATTTGTAGAGTATTTTCACACGGTCGAGTTAGCGAATTTTTCAATAATTATTATTGAGGATAAAGCTAAAATACTATCGAAATCTCGGTACAGTTAACAGCGATATTGATAATGAGTGGATTGGGCTGAATGTCTTGGATGCTTTAACCAAATCTTTTATTGGCAATTCTCTTTTTATCAAGCAGTTCTCCAATTTGGAAGACAAGAAGGATTACGAGAACAAATTAATTTAAGACTACATCTCTTTACGCTTCGTTACGGTGAACTTTCCATCGCAAAACAAGAACAAGTGCGATCTCTCCCAATTGATATTTTAGAATCACTAGGTAAGACTCTTCTGGACTTTAGAGAGATAGAGGATCTGGAAGTTTGGCTGTAAGAAAATGTTAGTCGTTAAGCGTGGTTTAATTGCGATCGCTAATTTTGCTAAGATCATACAAAATAAGTTAGCGGGTCA
>CAZLKI010000103.1:0-9386 GCA_964560035.1 uncultured Synechococcus sp. | reverse complement strand
AATCTATAAGTAATCACCATCATATTAAAGATTCCCAAACTTGTTTATTGAATATCTAGATGTAATCTATAAGTAATCACCATCATATTAAAGATTCCCAAACTTGTTTATTGAATATATAGATACATATAGATACTAAATATTTCGATCCTTATTAAAAAATCTCATTCATTTCAGAACTTCAAGCAAAACTTCGGACAAAATTTTGAGTATTAAATCTTTCCCTCCTGCAAAAATACCCTTAAAAATTATCGTAATCGGGGGTGGGGCTGCGGGGTTTTTTGGCGCGATCGCCGCCGTTGAGATTAATGGGCAAGATAGTCAAATCACATCACAAGTCACATTAATAGAAACAGGTAGACCATTAGCTAAAGTTAGAATCTCAGGTGGGGGTCGGTGTAATGTCACCCATGCTTGCTTTGAATCTAATCTGTTAATCCAAAATTATCCTAGAGGTGGAAATGCATTACGGGGGGCATTCAGTAGGTTTCAGCCCAAACAGACGATCGCTTGGTTTGAAAGTCGTGGCGTTAAATTAAAAACCGAAGCCGATGGCAGAATATTCCCCGTGTCTGATAATTCTGAAACCATCGTCCAATGTTTAATTTATCGGGCGGAATCTCTAGGTGTGGAGATCAGAACGGGTGTGGCAGTGCGATCTGTAATCAAGGATAAATTAAAAGATGAATTTTTAGTAGAGTTAAGTTCGGGAGAGTTTTTAACCTGCGATCGCTTGCTCCTAGCTACAGGAAGTCATCCTTCGGGATATGAGATTGCCAGAAATCTGGGACATGAAATTATCAAACCTTTGCCTTCGCTTTTTACTTTTAATATTCCTGATATCAGATTAGAAGGATTAGCGGGGGTGAGTGCGGAAGTGGTAAAGATTAAACTTCTCGATTCTTCTGTGGTTCCTTTTAATAAATCATCTAATAAAAAGTCTGATTTGAATCTGGAACAAACAGGTGCTGTATTAATTACGCATTGGGGATTAAGTGGACCTGCGGTTCTAAAATTATCGTCATGGGGAGCTAGGGTATTGGGCGATCGCCAGTATCAAGCTCAAATTCAGATTAATTGGTTGCCAAAATTTACAATAGAAGAAGTGCGATCGCTTTTAATATCAGCTAAATCAGAATTAGCTCAACGCCTAATCCACGGGCATTGTGTGTTTCTAGAAATCCCAAAGCGACTCTGGCAGAGTTTTGTAATAGTTAATTCCATTGATAGTTCGCTCCGTTGGGCAGATATCTCAAAGAAGCAATTAAATCAACTCCTAACCGAACTTACCCAAGGGCAATATGCGATCGCTGGAAAGGGAGCATTTAAAGAAGAATTTGTCACCTGTGGCGGCGTAAATCTTAAAGAAGTTGAATTTAAAACGATGGAAAGCCGTAAATGTCCTAACCTCTTTTTTGCAGGAGAAATTTTAGATATAGATGGAGTAACTGGAGGCTTTAACTTTCAAAGTGCATGGACAACAGGCTGGTTAGCTGGTCAAGCAATGGGTAATACGCACCCTAAACCTTAAATACTTCACCAATTCAAAGCAAAGGCAATATAACTAATTTCTTAAGGTAAAATTGCATTAAAAATAAATCCTAAATTTAGCCATAAAGGTTTTGATCATGCAGCCACCTCAACGAAACCAAAACGTTAAGCAGCGATTTCAGTTTTTAGCTAATCTAAATTTTCAACAGCGTGTAATACTTTTCATCCTGATCTTAGTCAGTTCGGGAATTGCGATCGCCACAATTTATAGTCTAGTTGCCAGAAATAGAGTTTATCGACTGACCTTTGCCGCAGGTCAACCTAAAGGAGAAAGCTATATATTCGCTCAAGCAATTAAGAGTGTAGTCGAAGCAGAAGAACCAAATATTAAAATTGAGGTACGAGAAACCGCAGGAACAACCGAAAACAATCGACTGCTAGAGGCAAATGAAGTTCAACTCTCGGCTTCGCAAGCTGACGTACCAACTGGGAAAGCTGCTAATTTGGTAAGTCTGCTGTATCCTGATGCTTTTCAATTAATTGTAAAAGCGAAATCCTCAATCCGACAATTTAAAGATCTAAAGGGTAAAACTATTGCTTTGCCTCCCAAGGGCGGACAATATACTTCTTTTGTGGATGTGGCGGCTCATTTTGGCATGAAACCAGAAGACTTTAAGTTTGTGGGCGGGAATGAAGAAGATTCTAAAAAAGCATTTTTAAGTAATCAAGCTGACGCGATCTGGCGAGTTCGAGCAATTCGCTATAAACCCATTCTCGATTTGATTCAAAACTATCCCACCCGTATGGTACCTGTGGAACAAGCTGCTGCGATGAAACTAAAATATCCTGCTTTTGAGCCTGCCATAATTCCCAAGGGTTCCTATCGGGGCGATCCTGTCGTACCATCTACGGATTTAGAAACTGTATTCGTCCAACGGGTTTTATTAGCGCATAAAGATGTCGATCCCGAAGTCATTCTTAAATTGACAAAGATTCTCTACGAACGCCGTCAACTAATTGTCGAAGCTATTCCTAACGAACAAGCGGATGTTAAATCTTTGGTTGCTTATATCAGTCGTCCCACCGATAAAACTGGAGTTAGTGCGCCTCTGCATCTTGGGGCGATCGCCTATTACAATCGAGATCAACCTTCTTTTATTCAGGCAAATGCTGACTATGTAGCCTTAATTCTCACGATGATTTTACTGTTGTGGTCTTGGCTCAGTGAGTTAAAGTCGTGGATTGAAAGCCAGAAAAAAGATGCGGCTGATATTTATATCGGCGTGGTATTGGAATTGATGAACGATCGCACTACCGATGCCAATACACTACAACAGGACTTAGATCGAGTATTTGAAAAAGTGGCAAAGGATCTAGTTGGGGAAAATATTTCTCAGGAGTCTTTTCGTACTTTTACCGAAGTCTATAAATCTGCTAGAGAGGCGATCGCCCGCCAAAATTCTTTGCCAAAACTCCTCAATCATACTGAAATTGAACGAGTAGAAAAGCGCAATCAATATCTAATTCATCTGATTGAAAAAAGCTATCACTTAAATAACATCACCGAAATTCAAGAGATGCAAGCAAAACTGATTAAATTGCAACAAGAGATATCTAAAGAAGTCGAACAAAATCAGATCCCGATGAACTCATTGCAGCTATTTCAACTCAATTGGCAAAATGCAATTCAAGCAGTACATAATCGCGAAATGGTTTTATATTCTCAGGATCGTTGAAGAAAAGTATTTAGATAGCTTCATTAACTGGAAAGCGATCGATTAACTGCATGGCACGATTGGCATTTTGGCGGATGCTATTGGGTAAATAGGGAATGTGGGGAATTTGGGAAAGTAAATCTAGGGTGCGGCGGGCAATGCGAACGACATCCCCTTCATCTAGGGTAGTATTGCGACATAATTCTGTCCATTCCATTCCCAAAGCCCATTGTTCGATCAGTCCTACTAGGTCATATTCTAGCCAGATCGGAATTATGACATTATGTCTTTTTTGCAGTTGGAATAATTGCCTTCTGATTCCTCTCAGTCCACTTAAAGCATCTTCTACAGTGGGAGAAATATTAAAGCTAACTCGACTATCGGGACGGCTATTTTCGGTAACAAGCGCAGCGCAGGCTGTGGCTAAATGCTGGGGATCGAGGTTGTCGAGTTCTCCTGATAGAAATGCTAATGCCAACCACAGCTCGTTATCTCCGCGTAAGGAAGCGGCAACTTGTCCAGATGGAGTAGGTTCTACACCCTTGAGACAGCCAAAACTTTGTAAGACTGCCACTAAACTTGAGAACTCTTGCCAATGGTGTTGTTGCTTTTGAGATAGAACTCCCCTTTGATATTCGAGTTTTTCTTTGAGTTGTTCTAATTTACGGGCTTTTTTAGCGATGATACCGCGATCGCCCCATGTTGCAACGGGATGTTCGTTCAGATTAGATTCAACTTGGATCACTTTTGCTTGTTGTGCCAAAACTTCGGGTGGTAAATCTAGAAAGGTGACAGTGGGAATTGAATCCGCGATCGCACTCGTAACATCATCTCCTTTGAGCGTTTGTCCGGGCTTTAGGTTTAATTGATCGGGATAGGTTAGATCGGCATTGATGCCCTTGCATTGTTCCCCTAGTAAATATACATCTTTATATAAAATCACAAACCACTTATTCGTTTGACTTAGACAAACCAACCACGGAAATTTACCAGAACCAGGGATTTTGGCAACTAGAAGGGCAGAGATCGGAACCTTGACCGTATCCGATTTGATCATCAGCGCAGTTCCTGTCAAAACGTAGGGAATATAGGAAGCTAATTCATTCAGTCGCTGTTCTTCCGATTGTTGAAACAGAATCTTGTGCAGGCGTTTTTCTTCTCTCAGGCGATCGCGCAATTTTTCATATCCATCCAGTAAATCCAAATCTATAGCAGCCAATTGTTCTTCCAATAGCTTGATTTCGGTTACGAGTTCTTGAATACTCTCTTGCTGCGGTTCCATTGCTAAACCTGCTAAATATTGCCCAAAGCTGCGCTCGACCAAATCCCTGACTTCATCGATAGAATGGGTTTGTAAAAGGTTTAGAACCATGCCATAACTGGGCGTAAACTGACTGACTAAAGGATCGGCTTCCGCAGTGGCTAAATGCGCGGCATCTTTGGCACCCTCGTAAGGACTCTGCACTGTAACCACATATCCAACTTCATCCATTCCCCGCCGTCCCGCTCTTCCTGCCATTTGTAAAAATTCCGAAGCCGTGAGCAATCGATGTCCGCGATCGGTACGTTTGGATAGGCTAGAAATGATGGTGCTACGGGCAGGCATATTGATCCCTGCTGCTAGGGTTTCGGTGGCAAATACGACTTTAATCAGTCCCTGTTGAAATAGCTCTTCGACTAATCCTTTCCACGCTGGTAAAATGCCTGCATGATGGGAAGCTATACCTCTATATAGTGATGAAATATATTGCGATCGCCCCACTTCAGGATTGGCAGCCAAGAAGATATCAATTTGGGTTTTAAGCTCTAGTTCCTCGGCTTCATTGACTAACGACATCTTATCTAACTGGTTGACGGCTTGATCGCAGCCTTTACGACTGAAGATAAAGTGAATGGCAGGGAGCATATCCCGTTGTTGTAATTGCGAAATCACAAATGGTAGGCTGGGAGAATCGTAACGCGGCGGTTTACCATTGGCATCTTTTTTAAGATTGCGAGGATTTCCATGGAGCCGAGGATTGATTTTTTTACCTGTAGCATCCAAAAGTGGAAACAGTCCTTTGGGGCTGGCAAAGTGAAATTGTAGAGGGACAGGGCGAAAGTCAGAATAAATTAATTCGGTTGCTCCATGCACCTTGTTAATCCAATCCGTAAGTTGCGCGCTATTAGCGACAGTGGCAGAAAGAGCGACTAATTGCACATCGGGCGGACAGTAGATAATTGATTCTTCCCAAACCGTTCCTCTGGCGCGATCGTTCATGTAATGACATTCATCTAAAACTACAGCTTCCACTCCTGCAAGAGATGTCCCAACTTCGCCAATGGGAGTACCGTAGAGCATATTTCGGAAAATCTCGGTCGTCATTACTAAAATCGGCGCATCGCGGTTAACCGAGGTATCTCCCGTCAGCAATCCTACATTCTCCGTACCAAAACGGTGGCGGAAGTCTCGTAATTTTTGATTAGATAAAGCTTTAAGGGGAGTAGTATAAAAAACTCGGCGATTTTCGGCTAGGGCTTTATGGATGGCATATTCTCCAATCAAAGTTTTACCCGAACCAGTAGGAGCGCAGACTACAATCGACTTTTTAGCATTGAGAGCGGCGATCGCCTCTAGCTGAAATTGGTCTAAGGGAAATGGGAAAAGCTGACTGAGATCTAAAGAGTTCACGCCCGTTTTTATCTTTATTTATATAAATGCACTGTCGTATTAATCATCATAGCCCTGACTTTAGATTTAATCACTATTTTGGCTATTTAAGGCTGTTTATGTGGATTTTGCATACCACTTAGCCAAGATCGATTCAAGATCGTAAATTAATGTCAAAAATATTGGTAAAGACACAGTAAAGCTCTACGCTAATGATTCAGTCAAATGCAAAGATGAGTTTCGTTTAATTCTATAATTGACGAACTTTTATAAAAAATTTTTACATTTTTATAAATTTACTAAATTAAATCTACTATATAAATCTACTAATCAACCTTCTAACTAATTTACTAAATTAATTTTTTAACATGGATATTAAGCTAATCAACATTGGCTTCGGAAATATCGTCTCTGCTGCTAGAGTTGTGGCGATCGTCAGTCCTGAGTCTGCTCCGATTAAACGAATTATCACTGATGCTCGCGAACGAGGGCACTTAATTGATGCTACCTACGGTCGTCGCACTAGGGCGGTAATTATTACTGATTCCGAACACGTGGTTTTATCGGCAATTCAGCCTGAGACCGTTGCTAATCGTTTTATTTCGACCAAAGATGTCCTTCCAGAATGAAGCCTCGACTCAAAGCTTGAGCGCAAGCGAGAATCAAAAGGGAAAATTATTAGTCGTCACAGGTCCGAGTGGAGTCGGGAAAGGTACTCTGCTGGCAGCTTTGGCAGCTAAGTATCCCCAAAAGTTTGTATTCTCGATTTCTGGAACTACGCGATCGCCGCGCGCGGGAGAGATTGACGGGATTAATTATTATTTTTACAGTCGTTCCGAGTTCGAACAAAAGCGAAATTTAGGAATGTTTTTAGAATCGGCAGAATATGCA
The DNA here is from genome assembly GCA_964560035.1 of uncultured Synechococcus sp. Taxonomy (GTDB): domain Bacteria; phylum Cyanobacteriota; class Cyanobacteriia; order Pseudanabaenales; family Pseudanabaenaceae; genus PCC-7502. The sequence continues at coordinate 2,639 of CAZLKI010000103.1, read as the reverse complement.
GGAAATCTCTATGGTACGCCCAGATCACCAGTAGAAGAGGCGATCGCCCAGGGTAAGATTGTAGTCCTAGAAATTGAACTCGAAGGAGCCAGACAAATTGCTCGAACTTTTCCCAATGCCCAAAAGATTTTTATTGCTCCGCCCTCAATGCAGGTTTTAGAACAACGATTACGAATACGCAATCAAGATCCTGAAAGTGCGATCGCTCGGCGTTTGAGTCATGCTGAAATTGAAATGTCTGCTAGTGAGGAATTTGACTTAGTAATTATCAATAATAATTTAGAAATTGCCTTAGAAGAACTGGAAAAAGCCATCTTTAAATCTAATTAAAATCTAATTAAAATCTAATTAATAATCCGATTAATTCTAAAAGTTCTGAAAATCACTAATAATTTCAGTTGCCCACACCTATAGTAGAATACTGGCATTTATTAATTACAGCCCTTTCATTTCAATCCCACCACAAAAAAAGGTCGCAAGGCGAAGCCCCGTTATGTTTTTTGTTTTTCTATCTGTGGTACGTTTGATCGGAATATGCTGTAGGGATCGTCACAGAAATTAAATATTTAGGTGTTATTGTAGTTATAAATTCATCAACTACTTTTACCATTCCTGAAAAACTTAGCCATCTAATCACCCTCTAATCAAAGAGTTAAGCCTAATATATACCCCCGAAAATCACGAGGCGATCGCTAAAGTTTTAATCGAATTAATTGCGCGTCTACAGAATTCTAATACCAACTCAATTAGTTCAAATCTTATTACCAATTTGATCGATGTCGCAGCGATTGCCAGTGATGATACTGATGTCAAAAGCTGGGAAGACTTACTCAATTTTACAGTTTATTCCAGTGATACCAGATTTTGTGATTGAACTATGTTCTTCTACTGATAGCCTGAGTTATATAAGAAGCAAAATGAACGATTACCAACGTGTAGGGGTGAGGTTAAGTCTATTGATTAATCCCCAAGTGGATATCTATCGGCAGGGACGAGAACCAGAAATATTAAATTCTCCTATAGCGATCGACTGTGACGAAGTTATGGCAGGTTTGGTTTTGAGCATGAGTGAAATTTGGTAGCTAAAAAATATTTGCACAGAGAATCTTAAATCTGTTAAAGTAGAAAACTACAACTAGGAGAGGTGGCAGAGTGGTCGAATGCGGCAGATTGCTAATCTGTTGTACGGCAGGTAACTCCGTACCGAGGGTTCAAATCCCTCCCTCTCCGTTTTCAACTCCTTTTTAACCAATATACTTGGTGAATATCATGACTACTACACAAACAGAAATTGATGTCACCAAGCTTACCCCAGCCGATGTTGCTGATTTGGCAGCTAGGTTAGAAAGTGACGACTATGATAACGCTTTTGAAGGTTTAAGAGACTGGCACTTATTGCGATCGCTTTTATTTCACAGAGCCGACTTGATCGAACCTTACTATCATTTACTTGACATTCAAACTTTTGATGAATGTTAGTATTCATCGATATCTTGAAGCAACAACATGAATTGATAGCCTAGCGGCGGAAGATTTTTTGTTTAATTTGATTTATAGCCCCATCAACTTCGGGTAATTTAAGTTGCAAAGCCAAGGCAGTAAATATACCCAAGCCTAACAATCCCGCGATACTCAGTTCGATAATTTGTAAGATTAAACCCGCACTGCCCCAGAGATTTTGCATTTCCCGTAACATCAGCCAACTACCAACGCCAGCAATAAAACTAGCTCCGGTTAAGCCTAAAATTGGTAAGCCCCATTCTACCCAGGGAATGCCATTGAGACGGCGATCTAAAAACCAGAGCAAAGCCAGCATAGAAATAACATTTACGCCTACCGTTGCCAAGACTAATCCGGGCGCACCCAACTTTTCCACTAGCAGATAATCAAACAAAGCATTCAAAAAAATGTTGACAATACTGATCCGAAACGGGGTATCGCCATCTCCCAGAGCATAAAATACACGTACTAAAATGTCCCTCCCTAGATAGACAAACATTCCGATCGCATACGCTGCTAAAACCGCCGCCGTCAGTTGGGATGCTTCGCTATTGAATGCTCCACGTTCGTAAACCACTCTTGATATCGGATATGCCAAAGCGATCGTTAATGCACTGATGGGCAACATCGTTAATGCTGTGAGAATTAAACCTTGCCGAATTCGTTGCTTCAGTTCTCCCCAATTTTCAGGATCGGTCAGCTTTGAGAGGATTGGAAAAAGCGGAACTAAAATCACGCTCGATAAAATACCCAAAGGAGTCTGAATTAATAACCCCGCATAACCCATCGCTGATACTGCCGCCGCCGCATTAGGAATAAAAGAAGCAAAAAATAAATCCGTCCATACATTAATTTGCAGCATTCCCGATGAAAAAGTCGCAGGTGCCATAATCTTCATTACCGCCTGCACTTCGGGTCGTTGAAAGTCAAAGCGCAGGCGCAAACCTCCCATTCCCGATCGCCACTGAGTTGGGATTTGCACTAGCCACTGTAAAACTGCTCCCGCCAAGGTTGACCATGCTAAAACCGTACCTCCCAACATCGCATATTCGGGCGCCAAAATCTTGCTGCCTAATGTCCATGCCAAACCGCCAATGCCAATTAATACCGTCAAGCTCGAAAATAAAGGACTGACCCCC
>CAZLKI010000102.1:8007-9488 GCA_964560035.1 uncultured Synechococcus sp. | reverse complement strand
GGCTTGTTATCTTTATCTATATTTTCATATTCCACATAACAAAATGCTCCCTTAATTCCAGATGTTTTGTGATTTTTAAAAATAGTGGCAGCCGTTCCAAATGCGATTCCCATAACCATATTCGCCATGTGAGCCATGCACTCGATATTGGTTTGAGATAGCAAACTTACTCGTAGTTTTTCATAAGAAGAGAGAAACATCCAGCTTTGCATTGTAACCATTGCGCTGTAGCCTTTCTTTATAGCAAGCTCAAGATTACGCTCCATAAACATTGCAAACAAATCTGATTTACTATCAGGATAGTTATCCTTCACCCAAGCCGACATTCGATTATTCATCCCCTTCCCACCCATATAAGGCGGATTCGCAATCACCACATGATACTTAGGAGAAAGAAAATCAGCCTGCCTCAACACCCGCAACACCTTCTCATGTGTCTGATAAAGAAATAGATTCCCTGCTACATCCTTACCTTCCAAAATTCCAATTGTTACCTCAACATCCGTCACCGTCGGACGAATCAACGAACCAAAATTATCCGACTCCTCAAACTCCCGCAAAGTCTTCAACAGAGGCGCAGTAAACAGATCTCGCCCCACGAAATCCATATAATCTTTAATTTCGCCATCCTCAAAATGGATATTTTTCAACACACAGATATTCGGAACGATCTGCTTACTAAAAAATCGCCTATGTTTAGCCCTAGCCTTCATCGTCAGCGCAAACGCCGCCAACTCACCCGCCCGTTCATCGATCTCGATCCCAAAGAGATTGTACGTCAAAATCTTCTCAGGAATCTCCATAGGCTCATACCCCTCCTCCTCATAAATCGCATACAGCAAATCAAATGCATACACCAACATATGCCCCGACCCACAAGCAGGATCGCAGATTTTGATATCTTCAGGGGAGGAGATTTTTAGATAGGGGTTAGGGATTAGGGGGTAGGGATTAGAGGGATAGGGTCTAGGGGTTAGGGTGTAGGGATTAGTTGGATTAGGGATTAGTTCGCCAGCCGAACTCTCCCCTCTAACCCCTAATCCCTGATCCCTAACCCCTACATCCCCTAATCCCTCAACTTTGCCTGCATAGAAACTAACATCTTCGACACTTCCCTCAACAGAGATAGAATTTCCTGAGCCTCTTGCTGAGTCAAATAATTCAGACGTTGAGCGATCATTATTTGGGTCTCCACCTCCGCCTTGGAACCCTGAGCTATTGACAGAAAATTTCTGAACTGCGCTGTCGAATTCCTTGCGTGACCTTCCGCTATATTCGATGGGATCGACACTGCTGCCCGTCGAACTTGGTTGCTCAAACCGTAAATCTCCTCTTTCGGAAACTGTTTTGTCGCCTGATAAATCAGCGTTACCAAATTCATCGACTTCTGCCAAACGATCAAGTCCTGATAACTCTTCACTTCCATCATCTAATCCTCCTAAATTATTACTAACCCCTAACCCCTGATCCCTAATCCCTAA
>CAZLKI010000102.1:0-7907 GCA_964560035.1 uncultured Synechococcus sp. | reverse complement strand
CTCCTAAATTATTACTAACCCCTAACCCCTGATCCCTAATCCCTAAATCCCCCACATAGTATTCCATTTGCTCGATCAGCCGCGAATTAGGACGATTTAACATCCATAATCGACCGAGAGAATTCTCTACTAAATACCGTACAATCCAGTTCGGTGTAAACAATTGCGTCGCCGCAGGAATATTTTCGGGCGTAATCTTGATATTCTTCTTTAGTCCTTCAAAAACCTGATCCTTCTTCTCAGAAATATAAAACTGATAGAGCCAACCAATAATCTCCACATCCTTGCAAACATCAGGAGTCATCGCCTCGCGGGTATAAGCCAAAATCGAATTACCCGACAGCAGATCGTCAGGCATCAAAAGCTCCGTGTAGTTAGCAATGCGATCGAATAAATATGGCATTACCCTGTAGAAGTAATTGCAAGCCCCTACAATTAACAATCTGTAAGCCTCGGTTTGCGGATCGGGACTAGGCGCACTTCCACCTAACAAAGCAAAAATATAATTACAAACTTGCTCAGTTCCCATATCTTCATCGATATGCCCCATCTTCGCCTCAGCTAAAATCTCTGGCTGAAACTGTCCCTCCAACGGCGAAAGTACCCCGATCTTGGTATAGCGATTTACGTCCATAAACCGCAGCGCACAAAAACGGTTAAACCAAATATATGAAACTCTCTCGATCACCTGCTCCTTAGAACTTGCTTTAATCTCCTTTTCGAGATCGGCGATCGCATCCCCATACTCACGCCGCGCCATACTCTCAGGCAACAAAACCAAATTCAGCCGACTAGCCACCTGCTCGATCAAGCTACGCCGCGCATATTGAGCAAATCTTTTAAGTCTTGAGGTGTCCATGTTTTTTTGGTGGGGGTGTAAGAAGGGATTAGGGATTAGGGGTTAGGGATTGCATGAAATTAAATTCGTTTGATCTTCCAAGCTGTAAATCGCTGATTCCAAGTTTCAAAATTAATTGCATTACAACTATTACAAATTTCTCTAACCCATCTAGGGCTAGCTTTGCCTACAGGAATGCATATTCGTAACTCCTTCGTGATGCGGCTCAAAAGAGCATTTTCTAGCTTTAGCAGACAGAGATATTTGATCGGTTTATCAGTCTTATCCTCACACCAACGATAAATCCAAGAATCTCGATATTTATACTTTAAAGTTTCGCATAAGTGACTAAAAGACTTAGGATCGGTATAGCTTTCTGGTTCATAAAAATCTTTAACTTCAATAAACAAATAATAATCCTGTAATTCAACGACTATATCCACAGCTTTCATGGCATGACTAAGCCCATGATAGTTTGTATTTTGCTTGTTCTTTTCATCAAAAATAAATACATCCAGAGCATCAGTAAAGTCGAATTCAAAACCATCACACACTACTATCATTTACCAAGATTCCCCATCGCTCGATCTAGCTCTGAATTAATCAGCGATTCGTAAGCATCATCAATCGGATTTGGCTCAATCGCAACGTAATCGTTTGTACTATTCACAATTGGCTGATTGGTTTCTTGATCTCGATAGAGACTGTGATAAATCACCTCATCACCTTTATCTTTATCCATCAACAAATCAAACCATTTCAATAAAACATAATCATGGGTCGCCAAAATAATTTGCTGACCATTACGCGATAGCTCTAGCAAAATCTCGACAAGCAGCCGCAATACTTTTGGATTGAGATTAATTTCAGGCTCATCCCACAAGAGCGTCCCACTACTCCCAGGTTGGATCGCGCCTGTTTCTAGCAATCTTGCTAGTATGCCAACTTTACGGAAACCCTCTGCGATCGCATTTGCAGAATATTCAACATTATTAACCGCCTTAAAAGTGACATTACCACCCCCATAAAAAATAAATCGCCCACCACAAATTTTTTCGATTTCGGCGATCGCCCATTTAGACTTGGCTTGCAATAACTCTGGACGCTGAGAAGGTAGATCGAGTAATAGACAAACATCAACATAAGTTTCATCAAAAGATAATTCATATTTCTGATAAAGACTGACAAATCCCTTCATCAAAGAAATTACTTCTTTAGTAGGAATAAAAACAGGCTCTTGACGGTATTGCTGATAGTTATGATCTTTTTGAATTGCGATCGCCTGAGAATTATTATGCAAGCTAATTTTGATGGAGCGATCTAGTGAAAATTCAGCCTTGAGTTCAGCATTGTCCCTCATGCCTGTATGGTGCATTTTCCCTAACTTATTCTCTAGAGGCAAAAAGACTCTTAGCAACCTTTCCGTCAGAAATTTACTTAAATCTTCCTCACTCACTTCTAAGTTATTGTTATTTAACTTCTTATTAAATAATTGACTACCAGCAGCTAGTACATAGGCAACTTTGAGCAAATGAGTTTTACCAGTGCCGTTCTCACCAATAATCACATTGATTTTAGGTGAGAAATCAACAGCTAAACTGCTAAAAGCCATGAAATTCTTGAGTTCAATTTTGGCAATCATATTTGAATCCTCTTACCCTGTTCAATTTCTGTCAGTAACGCCTCACGCAATGATTCCACATACATATTCACATCTTCCTCATCAGCCAGCCAAGCTTTATCAAATTTGACCTGAATCGATCGCTTTGTTACGTACTCAATTGGTGACTTTGTAACTATAAGTACTTTTGCGCCCTTCTCACTTTCTACTCCCAACTTCTCACTTTCTACTCCCCAAACACTAAGCCGCGTAAGAGCTTTTTGATATTCAGTATCTTCAAACGTTCGTAGCGTATCGCGAATTACCGCAATTAACTGTTGTCGGGCGATCGTTGCTAAAAAATCACCAAATGGCTTCACGATCTGTCCCTGTTGCTCGGAAGTTAGTGCCGTAAATTCGGTCATCCCACACAGCCGAGCTTGGAGATCTGTCACTTTTGCCTGTGCTGTAGCAATTTCCGCCTTAATTTGGGCTGCTACTTTTTCCTGTAAGTTCTCAATCAGAGACTTTACCTGCTGCATCCGATTACTCTTAAAGCACTCTAGATCGGCTAATACTGCCTTAACTTGTGTGGATTCTTCCCCTGCAATATAGGTAAAGTTTGGCTCTTGCACTTGTACAAATTTATGAGCATCATCGAAAATTCTTTTCTTCTGCCCGTTCATAAACTCACGAATCGGGGCAATAACCTGTTCTTTCAAGTCAATCAACCTATCTTCTTCAGTCGATAACTCGGTCAAATACCAAGTGTATGGTTTCCCTTTCATATTTTTGAGCAGTGCGATCGCGGGATCTAGGGCACTCAAGAATGGATATTGTGCCACCTGTGCCGCCAACGGTGATAGCTGATTTAGTAGCTCTTGCATGGCAGCGCCAGTTTCTTTGCCTAGAGCTTTTGCTTCACTAGCACTAGGTGGCGCATCAAAGAAGTCCTGATAAAATTCCTTCAGATTGCGAACTTGTGAGGTAGTATAGTCCAGTTGCGGCTCTAGAACTACATTGGCATGGGCTTGGGTATTAAGCAGACTACGGGCAAGTTCATCTTCTTCCAGAATATTGCCATCAGACCTCACCTCTAGTTTTCCGCGTACACAGAGTTTAGCGATCGTGCAGAGAATGGCGGCATAGTACCAGCCATAGGGCTTGCGCTCGAATTGGTCGATCAGAGCTTTTAAGGTTGTACGCACACCATTGCGATTGTTACTTTGAATCAAAGCCAGAACTTCCTGCTCTGCCTCAGATAAAGAAGTGACATCATTCCCAAATAGACTCTGTTGGGAATCTTTGAGGTATTTAACGACATCATTTTCAGTGTAGTTAATACCGCGCAACATCACCAGATTGGGATAGGCACGACCGATCAACTCAGAAAAGCCACGAATAATACGAGTTTGGGCATCTTCACCACCAATCTCAATTTTCGTCCCTGATACATACAGATTCGCCTTGCCTAACAGTTCTTTAATAAGTTGATTGAGTTCAGTATAGAGATTACCATTCTGCACCCTTTTGATACTCAGTATGGATTTGACCGTATCTGACTGGGTAATTGAACTATTTTGAGAAATATACTTATCTGCGCGTTTATACATCAAGATATCTAGAACCAAGCGACTATCAGGTGGCATGACTACCAACAACTCATTGTGTCCCATACTCTTCATGACCAACTGAGCTTCGTTATCCATATTTTCATCGAATGGCGTAATTACATGGATGGTTAGCTCGTGTTCACGACCATGTAACTTCCCATCCAATTTTCTGGAATAGTCATAGTCGTGATTATTCTCGATATAGCGAATTTTGCGAGTCTTAATCACAGAATCAAAAATCAGCTTCTCTAACTCCTCAGCAACCTTGCTAGTTTCGACTTCAGTACTTTTGATTTCTTGCTCAATATCATGCTCCTCATCGGTGAGGTAGATATATTGACCGCCATTTCTTTGAATGTAGGTTTGTTGTTCCAGTAAATTTAGTGCTTCTTCAACCGTTTTACTTAGTTTAGGCAGATCTTGGTCAAAGCTGTCTAACATTAATACGCACAAATTTCGCAGCGTTGGTTTAAACTCTTTGACATACCTGACCAGAAAAAGGGTTTTGAGTAAGCGGATCGCAAAGGGATTATCTAGGTTATTTTCAGCCCGCAGAATTGATTGTTGGATATTTGATTTCAGAACTGTCCGAATCCCCTCAAACATTAGGTCAAAGGTAGAAAGCTGTCCAATCTCGCGATCGCTAATCTGAATAGCTACCTGCTGAAATACCCCCAACATCGACCGTTCACCTACAGAGCAATTTTTGCCCTCAAAGGCATTATGTTGTGATAAATTTTGAATTGAAGCCTGAAACAGCCCGAACTGATAGGGAATAAATGGATAACCATGAATAAAATCATCTAGGTCTTTAAAGTTACGGTAAGTTTGGGAGCCATCCGCAAAATCAAACAGGGTCTTAAAGTTATTTTGCTGTTGGTGATATACCTCAGTCAGTAAGCCGATCCCTTCGACATTTTTGGTCAGCAGGCGTTTCTGAATCACCTCGGCTACATCTTGGCTGGTGAGCTTCATCCTGTTAGCAAAGCGAGCTTGAATTTTGCTGAAGTCATTGCTTTGTTGGCGACCCATTTCCCCCACAACCGCATCCATATCTTCCTGTGCCGTGACAATTACCCAAGCTCGACCTCGACATTTGGTAGCCAGACTTTCGGCGATCGTTTGTAAGTTGGTCATCAACTTTACATTGTCAGCAATATATTGACCTACCTCGTCTACAAAGAAATTCAAACGAAAATTAGACGGTTGTTTATCCAAATAGGCTTTTACCTGATCTGCAAAATCTTCGATGGAAATCCGATACTCGCTTCTATATTTATCGAGAATTCCAATTGCTAATTCTGGGGAAGCTCCACTCACTACGCCATAGGCATCTGCAATATTTTTTCCCTCTAGAAGTGCTTGTTCTCTACCTTTTTCCCACTCTTTACCTGCGATCGCTTGATATGAAGCCCTAAAACTGTCATATTGACCCCGACTATCAAGATCTCTCTCAAACTTAGCAATGTGACCTTGTTTACCGTAGTAACCACTCATCTCATCGAATACTTTGACAAATACAGCCACGAGTGCGTCGATCTGACTCTTGCTGATCACATCAGCTTTTTGGTCAATATTAAATAAAATGCTTTTGGAGGGTATTGAGGCAGCACGTTCGAGATCGGCTCGGAAGATTTGATTATCTTCACATTTAGGTAAAAATAGGTCTAAGGCTCTCGATCCCTCAACTTCTCGATTTTCCAGCAAAATTGCAAGCATCTTCAGTAAGTGAGATTTACCAGAGCCAAAAAAGCCAGATACCCAAACCCCATTAGCAACTTTATAATTGTTATAGGCATCTAAGAAGGATTCTAGCCGTTTTCTTACTTCATCAGTTAATACATATTCCTCAATTTCAATCCGCAGACTAACATCATCGTCCGCTTTGATTACACCTTCAATTGGGCGATCTACGGGCTTCTTGAAAATGGTTTTCAGAGTCATCTTGTTTTCCTGATTTAAGCTTCGCAGTGAAAAATGTTGAAAGCTCGGTAATACTTGTCATCGTGTAGCTTACCAAAAAGATTGAGCGATCTGCCTGACTCTTGCGATTGAGTATATGCCCCAGGGAAAAATGCAACAGTTGGCTTATCTTTTGCCGTACTTTGTAGGTTGTTCAAGACGTTATGCGATCGAATATAAGGAAATACTTCACCAATACCAGAAATAAACATTACATCAAAATTAGCTCCTTGCATCTTATTAGCGATCGCTGGCACCAAATGGGAACTGGGATCGAGAACGCATTGAAGCAACTCTTTTAGTTGGTCTTTCCCCACACTCGTTTCTGTAGCGATTAATTGCTCCCAGATGTCACGCTTTTTCAGTAACTCAATAGACAGATCATAGAGGTCGATTTCTAAAATTTGAACTCCAGCTTGACTCAATCTTTGGACTAGCTGTTTTTGGGTTCGCGCCATTTCAATAGTTTCTTCTGGCTTAAATGGGCAAATAAAAAATGGCACTTCATTACCTAGCCCCTGCATTTTGAGAAATCTTTGTCCAGAAATAACTGAATACAAATGATTAAACCTATCTACAATTGGTTGCCGCTCGATATTCAATTTCATAATTCTCGATTATTTCGCTCGATATCAAATGACGGAAACATCAAAGTATCTTCACGGTTTTTGCTAGAAATACTCTCTATAAGTCTAGGGCTTAGTATAGATGAATTAATTGTATTGTTTGTTGTTAAAAGGTCTGCCTGTCTTAGCATTTTGAACAAAACCTGCTTTGCTTTTTTAATTGTGGCTGAATTGACTTTGTTTAGTTCTTCATCCCATTCCATCTTTTTGTGCAAGAAAAAATCAAAATCTTCATAATTGAGGTTAACCTTGAGACTAAGAAATCTTTCTCGAAGTACTTCTATTGCGAATTCAGAGATCAATTTGTACCGCCTGCAAACTGCTAACCAGAGTAAATACCCTTGTTCTTGCCTAGTTCCATCAATAAGAAGTTCCAACTCAGTTTGATTAAGAGTCTTTAATCTCAAAAAAATCTCACTACAATAACGCTTTGATGTGCTAATAGTTCTAGTCTGGAAAATATTATCGGTAATAACTATATTACGAACCTTTTCCCAGTCATGGAACTCAAAAAAGAGGTTGGCAAGATTAACAGATTCATGATGAAATAAACCGCAAGTGATAAACGATAGACTGTATTTCTTATCCTTGATTCCCAATCCAAAAATTTTTTTGCTACTTACGTCCCTATTAGACTTTATCCACGCTTCGACATCTACCCTTTTGAAATTCCATAAACGACCTACTTTTTGAGCAGGTAGATTATGCTTTGCTATTAATCTATATAAAGTACTGCTACTAACCCCAAGTTCTTTGCAAATCTCCTTTGTTGTTAACCATTGTTTTTCTACATCAGACATTATTATTTATTAGTAAATTTTGAACGATAAACAAATTGTTTGGGTGGAGGGCAAAGCTATTATAGTTTCCATCGCCTATGAAACAGGTCATGATAGTTTAAGTTACACAAATTAAACTTACCAAAATCAGGTTCGCAGTTGACCGCAGGACTTACTATTCTCTTATATCTTTGATAAAAAACTACGAATATTTCTAGCAAATATCACAGCTATCTTGAGAGTGCCGAACAGAGAGTAAGCATAATCAACAATAAAATGATCGATTTAACTCACCCATAGCAACTCTTCCCAACAGGTGGTATATCTGGGCGACCGCATCTCTGCTTTAGTTTTCCAGATTTGCTTTACTCCCGCCGAGGCAAACTTCAGGGCATCCCTGCCAAACTTACTGTTGAGATTATCCATTACTTGCATTAGATTTAGCGATCGCTCTCGTTCCTCTTCACTCATGCGATCGAATAAATTAGT
>CAZLKI010000101.1:5664-9544 GCA_964560035.1 uncultured Synechococcus sp. | reverse complement strand
GCTTATTCTAAAATAGGATTGGTTCTACTGGTTGTTAAATCAGAATATAAAGTCGCCCTTCAGGACAAGATTTTAACCCCAATTTTCCGATAAAGACAAAGCTACATTCCTTTAGGCTTGCATCCAGAGTTCGCGAACTCCATCTTCGGGCATCCAAGTAGCAATCTCTTGGATTCTTTCTTCTGACAACTCTAGCTTTGTTGCGGCAAATACTGCTTTTACCGCCTGCTTGCGATCTGCATCTTTATGATTGTTTCCTCTTTCAAAGCCACTTTCGTTTGCTGCCCGAAAAAAGAAGCGATCGGAGTTAATTTTAAAGATTCCTGGTCCCTGCCAAGGTGGACGTACTCGACTGAGAAATCCTACGAGCGGATTGGTATCTTTCCATAAATCTGTAACTTCCATTTGTAGAGCTTTTTCATCAGTTGGCATCATTTCTTGATGAAGTTCGTCTGCAATGCGATCGGCAGCCTCGGTTGTCATTAAATCTCGCATAATCCGATATACGACTTCAGTAAAGTCTCTAGCATCATACGGATCTGCAAAACCACCTTCAACCATTACTTTTTCTAAAAATGAACGATCTTTATCGGCAAATATTGCTCTCGGATCTTCGATTTCTGTAGGATCGATTTTAGGTAAATCTGTTCTTAAAGTCACGTCTGTCATGGTTTTCTCTATTTTTTTTGATGATAATTTAGGGCTATAACTGCAAAGATATTAATTTCTCGCCAGTTATAGTCGTTTGAGCTAACTTATTTGGCTAAACTATCAGCACCTCTTTCCGCCGTATCTGGATATATTTCAGCAAATTCCTTTACTGCTTCGACCGATTGTTCGCCAATTCTTTTTAGTCTTTCCACAGGACGACCTTCTGTTTCTTGAGCCTGTTTATTCCATTCTGCACTTGTTTTTGGTCTTGAAGAATCATCTTGATGAATCTCATTATTAAGCTGTTTGGTTAACGCTTTGTTATTGAGGTTTGGAGTGACATTAGTTGCTAAAATCATAAAACTGATGAGAACGATAGGAAGAAAATGCCTTACCTGAACTCTATTAAGGACTGAATTAAGCAGTAAATCAAACTTAGCGATCGCTCTAAAAACCAAACTGAAAACTAAACTAATCATGGTGCTCTCCTAATAATAAAAAATAATAAAATTCGTCAAATTCAATTGCTATCTTTGAATCAGCTTTGATAGTAGCTATAAAAAAGGTGAGTGTTTATCTGCAAAAAGATATAGATTGGCGATCTAATATAGATAGTTAAGCTACACCCCAAATGTTAATCATGGCATCGTCCGCACTGACTAAAGTTAAACCATCGGCACTGAGAGCGATCGCTTGAATTAATCCTGAATACCCTTTCAAAGTCCGAATCAGTTTGCGCGTAGATAAATCCCAAATCTTAATTTCCTTAAAACTAATACTGAATAAGGTTTAACCATCTTTACTAATAGCTAAAGCTTTAACTTCTCCCTTATGTCCGTCCAAAGTGCCAATTTCTATACCTGTAATTAAATTCCAAAGCTCGATCGTTTTGTCTTTACTACCACTGACCAAAATCGAATTATTGGGGGCAATCGCAAATGACCAGACCTTAGCGGAATGTCCAATGAGTTCTCAAATTAAGTTTCTAGTGCTTGAATTCCAGACTCTAATCATCATATTCCAGCTACAAGTTGCCATAGTCTGACCGTCGGGACTTAAAACTACGGCATTAACTAGATTAACGATTTCTGCTAAACGAACCCGAACGAGTTTTCCCATTGCGACCTGTAACTGTTCCTGTGCCCGTATATGTACCATTTCCGAGACGTTGACCAGTTAGGCTAGTGTTGCGAGTCTTACTATTTGGAAATGTCAGATTGCGATCGCCCGTGCAAGTTCCATTCGTACAAGAACCAGAATTATTAAAAGTAGTTTGTCTACCGTTAATGCCAGTAATTGTGCCTGTGTTTTGACGAGTGTTGCCATCTTTGGTAATTTGTCCATTAAGGTTGTAGTTATTAGTATTTCCGTTACGATTTATGCGATCGACTGTACCTGTATAACTACCATTGCCATTGGTAAAATTCCCAGTAGAGGTGCTCGTACTATTATTTGGATAGATTACGTTACGATTTACAGTGGTTGTATCTGCATTATTGACTCTATTGGTATTAACTGTAGTCGTTTTCCCATTTTCACCTGTAAGAGTAGTCTCACCTGCCAAAGCTGGACTTATTACCATTAAGCTAACTACAAATCCCTGTAAAAGATTTAATCCTGACTTAGTGAACTTGTCAGCGAACTCTAGTTTTGGACTTAATTTAATCGGAGATTTTATTAGTAATTTCATTGATATACCTCTCAAACAACTTCGCTATTTTAGACATGGAAGTTAGATCTGAGGTTCAATCTCATTAACCAGTTTACAGTAAATTGTCCTCAGTCACGCCACATCTAAAAACGCTAAAACCATTATGGGGCTTCGCCCTGCGACCCTTTTCTTGTAGTGAATTTGATGTAAAGCTACTGTAATATGGAATCCCAGTTAAGAAATTTAGTTTAATTAAATCCTCTGAGGGCTCTAAAAATTTCTGACCTGCGGATTGTTGTAACATCAGAGCGAATGATGGTATTTTGCCCAATATTACCAATACTTGTAACGGGCGTAGGAGTAGTAGACTGAGTAGCTAAATTAGTATTATTCAGGTTGACGATTGTGACAGTATTTTGAGTAGAAACTTCCTGTTTGATAATTTGCCCATTAATACTGTTGTTATTAAAATAAGTATTTGTCCGACCTAATGGATTGCCTAATGGATTGCCTAATGGATTGATTGTGCGTGTATAACTACCATTAATATTATTATTAAACCCGTTTGTATATGTGACACTGCTGTTATTTTGATAAATAATATTTGGAAAATTAGGATAAATTGTTGGATAAATTACAGAACGATTAATATTAGTAAAATTATCTTCCCTAACCACACTGTTGTTAATTATATTTGTACTCCGAATCCCTCTTACAATCACAATCTCGCCTGCCAAAGTAGGGCTAATTAGCAGCAAACTAGCAGTAAATCCAATACTCAAGCTTAATGTTAATCTCATATATCTAATAACCTTTATATTTAATAGCCTTTGTAAGAAAGATTTAGAAATTACATTTGAAGTTCCCAAAATCTGAAGTTGTGATAAATATTTTTGCGAAGTGCAAAGATTGATTAATTTAGATTGAGAGCGATCGCCAATCTTTATAAAAATAGCTCAAATCCATATAGGATACTTGCATAAACTTTTTATTCAATAAATCTGTCTAGGAAATCTATTCTATAAATTAGTGGAGAAATAATTATGCTTAATTTACTTGCTTCTGTTGCTTTGGTGCCTGCGACTCCAACTTGGTCGATTAATGTAGCTGTGATTATGATTGCCTGTAATCTTTTTGTGCTGGCGATCGGTAGTAGTGCGATTCAAGTTAAAGGGGTTGGACCTAGTTTACCTATTCAATTACCCGGATTATTTCAAGGATTTGGTGTAGCTGAATTACTTGCTATAACTAGCTTCGGACATATTTTAGGAATGGGTATGATTCTTGGTTTAGGGCAGACAGGGTTGCTTTAACTAACTCAAAACTGAATCGCTACAAAATTAATAGATTAATAGTATTGAGGGAGGTTTAATTTGATTTCCCTTTTTTTATTTCTTAAACTAATAAAGTTAAGCTTTTGCTAAAACCCCATTTAAGAAAATATCGGATAAACCTTCTGCCATCGCTTTTAATTCCATTGGCGATTCACCCGTACTTAAAGTCTCACTACTAAATCCCGCTACATCAAACATTCCTACGAATACTTTCGCAATTACTTTTGGACTTAAAGATTTCCGA
>CAZLKI010000101.1:373-5564 GCA_964560035.1 uncultured Synechococcus sp. | reverse complement strand
ATATCGATCATTTTATCGACTACTTCTAACTGGATGCGATCGCGTAACTCTGGATAAAGCTGTGCCTCTATAAAGCAAACTTTCATCATGTCGAGGTTTTCTTGCATTTTAAACATCCGCCGTTGCATCATCTACCCGATCGCTTTGCAACTCCCCATTTCGCTTAATTCAGTTAACAGGTCAGTCAGGAAATTAATCCAGCCTTGAGTTGCAACTTCCACTAAAATCGCTTTTTTATTAGGGAAATGACGGAATATTGTACCCTCAGCTACCCGATCCTAGAGCTAAATCTTTAGTCGTAGTGCCGTCAAAACCCTTGTGAGCAAATAGCTTTTGGGCAGATTGCAAAATTTAGCTTTAGCGTCTAATTCGACTTGGGGTTGAGGATTAAAAAGATCCGCACCTAAAATGATTGGCTGACATTAATAATTATTAACGACAACCGATGGGATGCCCAGAAAAATAGGTGGAATAATAAGTGCGATCGCGTTTGCCAAATAATTGATAGCGATTGTCTCTCACTTGCTCATAGGTGCGATCGCCCACCCATTTGACTCCGGGTATTAACCGATAAGCCATGACAAAACCATTTCCTAAAGGTAATAATCTGCCAATTTCTTCTGCCGCCGCACTTCCCTGCCATTGAGTTTGGGGTGGATTGGGATCGATTAAAATCATGCCCATTTCACAGTCTTGAGCCGTAATTCCTAGTTGCTCTAAAGTTACTAGATCCTGCATCGGTGCATATTCAAACTGGGAACCGCGATCAATTTTTTCTAAAACTTGCACCAAACTCACGCACAAGTTGCAATTGCCATCATAAATTACTTTCATTCTTTCTTTCATATCTCACCTCTACCACTGTATGAACATTACCACGGGGATTAAAGTCGCCTTTGATCTGCACGCGCGTGGGATCGGCAGCTTTAACAAAGTCATCTAAAATTTGATTTACGGTTGCTTCATGGGAAATAGTGCGATCGCGGTAGCTGTTTATGTAAAGCTTGATTGCCTTGAGTTCGACTAATAATTGATTGGGAACGTAACTTATATAAATTGTGGCAAAGTCTGGATATCCTGAAAACGGACACTTACAAGTAAATTCGGGCAAGGTTAGGTGGACATCATATTCACGGTCGGGGCGAGGGTTAGGAAATGTAGTGAGAGTATTTAAGGCGATCGCCCGTTCCCCATATTTAGTTTGATCGGGAGTGAAATCAGTTATTCCAGTCATAGTTTGATGTAGTTACAGTCATTAATTATAGTTAATTAACTAGGGTTAATATTTGTTTGTGTATTATTCGCATTCTATTCTAGAGCCGATAAGTTTATCATTTTAGTCATCTTTGGCAGATATATTCATAGTCTGTATGATTAAGACACTTTAAATGAGTAGGGGTGTGGCTCTCCTCCACGAAGGGGTTCCACCCCTTAACCCCGTCCTAAGCAACCAGACTGTTACTATATTTGGCAATTACAGATATGCACAAAAAAGGAGACAGAAATCTATCTCCAGTCTTTAATTTTTATGCTAAATTTTTTTAGTGAATTAGTAGTGAATTAGTAAGAAATAATTAGCTGACCTTACCGTAAAACACGCCACGAATAATTACTTCTTTAGCTTCGATCGCACCGAGGTCAGTACCAGAATTTTGCTCGGTCTCAAAAGTTCCAGCAATTTCGCCTGTGATGCTATTAATCTTAGAGATTTGTAAAGACATTTTGCCCTTACTGGTCGAGTCATCTTTAGTACTTTTTTCGTAGGTATCACGCTTACCGGGAAGAGCTTCAGCCGCGTCGTACCCGATCGCTAAACCGCGACCTTTAGGATCGATAAAGTTTGCACCGCGATAGGTAGGAATGTCAGTTTCACCTTCAAAATCTGTAGAGGTAGTAATTCCACCTAAGCCCGCTTGGGTTGTCGCCGTATAACCCTTCATGCTAAATAAAATAGCCACTCGTTCGCCACCAGGCATTTGTACGGTAATAGGCTGATAATCTAGACCTTCTTTTTCTTCTAGCTTTAAGCTGCCATCGGGTTGGGCGGTAACTAAGGCTTTTACATAGTCAATGCTAGATGTAGCACGGGTTACTAGCTTACTAGAAATAAATTCGGCTTTTTTACGTTTATTAGCACGTTCCTCTTTTACAAAGAAACTGGTTGGCTGTAAACACATTTCCGTGATATTTACGCTCTTGCCCGATTCGATTGGAATGATGCCACGACCGCGAGAAGAGCCCAATACGTCAGGGCATTGGTTAGCAAGTCCTGTACCTCTAATTTGATCGTAGGACATTGAACGATCGACTGCCGCGATCGCTCTATCGGTATAAGGTAAAAATGCGATCGCCAAGCTGACACATACAGCTAATATAAATTTAAGAGATGATTTGATATTGGATTTAGTGCTTGATTTAATATTTGATTTCAATAAAGTGCGATAGCCCATAATTAACCTTTTAACTTGATATGTTTAACTAATTTATTTGAAACTCCAAAGAAACTTGCTATAAACTAAGCTTAGTGTCCTGAGCCGATAATGATAGTAAAATTCCAATCATCATATTAACGTGCAGGAGGTTATTTCTTTTGGAGCAAATCGATCGAAGTCTTTCCTTAAGTTTAGACAATATAGAAGCAATCTCTGCACAAATTAAATTGTTGGCACTCCAGTCTAAAGAAACCCCACTGGAAACCCTTCATATTCTTAGAGTTTTAGAACAATTACATAGCGAAATTTGTACGGAGATATTTCAACCTTCACTGCCCAACAGTCGTCATGCTCTATTTGATTTTTTAAGAGATATTGAAACCAAAGGGGGATGGCCATATATTCATCGTCGTACTTTAAATAAGTTATATGAGCAGATCGAACAGATGACTGATGAAGTGACTAATGAGATGATTAATGAAATGACTGATGAAATCACTGATGAAATCACTGATGAAATGACTGATGAAACCGCAGTAGCGGATTCTGATAGCGATCCCAGCCCTTAGGATTGAGCCTTTACTTACGAAAAATATCCTAAATATTTAGTAAACTTATCTAAAACATACAGAAAGTATTAAGCGATTCCCAAAGTGATTTCTTTTCAGGCAAGATATACCTATTCAATCGAGACCAGCTTATATAAGGGTCTTGACCATACAAAATCTTTTTAATAACAAAATAATTTTTATCTTTACTTCTAATGTTTGGGTTGCCAAGTATCTTTTTTTTCGATCTTTTAAGCTTTAGTTCGCTGGTTTAATACTGGTATTTAGATATTGGTATTCGGATACTATGATTTAAATAATGGATATTCAAAGCATAATTCAAGGCTACGCTCAGGGGCATTTTTTGATGTCCGATCGCGAAGGGCAGCCCGTAGAATGGTTTTATACAAATAACCGTACCTTAATTCCTTTGGATGCAAGATTTACTTACCCGCGATCGCTCCAAAGAATACTCAATCAAAACCGATTTGAGGTCAAAATTAATCAAGCTTTTACTGAAGTTGTGGAAGGATGTGCAGATCGACCAGAAACTTGGATTTCGGAGGAACTAAAGCAAATTTATGATGCTCTTAATCAAACAGGTTGGGCGTATAGCTTTGAAACTTGGTATGAAGGTAAATTGGCAGGTGGGATTTTAGGAATTAGTATCAACGGCGCATTTATTGGGGAATCGATGTTTTTTCGCGTACCCGATAGCTCTAAAGTAGCAATGGTAAAATTGGTCGAGCATTTAAGACAGCGGGGTTTTATCTTATTTGATGCCCAGATGATGAATCCTCATTTAGCTAGATTTGGTGCTTTTGAAATTGGCGATCGTGATTATCTAAAACTCTTAAAAACGGCTTTACAGACTTCATGTTCTTTGATCTAGATTCCGCCTAGTAACTGATTTGACAATAAGAATAGAAGATTAAGATATATTTAACGCCATTAAGTAAAAAAATTTGATATGACCAACCTAAATCCTAGAGAACAAAAGGTTTTATGGGCAACAGTAAATCACTATATCGCTACTGCCGAGCCTGTGGGGTCAAAGGTGATTGCAGAAGGTTATAAATTTAATATTAGTCCTGCCACGATTCGCAACATTATGGGAGTCCTCGAAAAGTCAGGATTGCTATATCAGCCGCACACTTCCGCAGGTAGAATCCCTTCGGATTCAGGTTATCGGGTTTATGTCGATCGCTTAATCGATTTAGAAAAAGATTTTAATTCATTCCATCCCCATGAATATATGGGACAAAATGCGGCACAGAAACTAGAACAAAAATTTGAAGCGATCGCCAACCAAAGCCCCCATCATAGTTCTCACCAAAGTTTAGAGTCATTACTCCGCAGTACCGCTCAAATTTTAGCGACCTTAAGTGGTTGTATTGCTTTAATTACCAGCCCTAATCTGCAATCGGCAAAAATTCGTCATGTTCAGCTTTTATTGGTTGATACTCAGACTTTGATGCTAATTGTCGTAACTGATTCTTACCATACTGCCTCGGTGACGGCGAAGTTATCGCCAATGCAAGCAAGTTCTCTGGCAGATTCGATCGAGTCAGAGATTCACATTTTAAATAATTTTCTCAATGCCCATCTCCGAGATCGCCAAGTAACCGATCTGACAAAGCTACGCTGGCAAGAGCTAGACCTAGAATTTCAACACTACGCCCAGATTTTAACTAATTCCCTGCAAGAAATAGCAGCTATCTGCAACCCTCCACAACTGGGACAAATATTTATGAGTGGGCTTACCGAACTTTTGCGTCAACCTGAATTTAGCCAACTCAGTCAAGTCCAAGCAATTATTCAACTTTTAGAAGTCGATCAAGCTTCGCTGTTCCCTTTAATTTTTGGCGAGTCTTGTCAAAATTTCACAAATCAAAATTCTACAAATCAAAATTCCTTAACGATCAGAATTGGTACTGAAATGTCTCTAGAACCAATTCAAAACTGTACTTTAATTTCTAATACCTATAGTTATGATGATGTGCCTGTGGGTAGTGTAGGTGTTTTGGGACCAACTCGTTTAGATTATGAACGGGCGATCGCCTCTGTACAGGTAACTGCCCAGCATTTAACTGAAGCCCTTAATCAACGTCTTTAAAGTCGAGTAGGTTCAAGCTTAGAAGATTTCTCTAAAATTTAGAAATGTTAGATTCTTGATGAATTAAAACCGTACAGTCTGAAGTCGGGCAACCA
>CAZLKI010000101.1:0-363 GCA_964560035.1 uncultured Synechococcus sp. | reverse complement strand
CCTAAAACCTGCCGTCCGTTGCGATTTATTAAAGAACATATCGGGAGTTCCTCCAGATTCTTGTACATCGCCCTCCGTCACCCTGCCCGCACAAGTGGAGCAAATTCCCGCCCGACAGCTAAAAGGGAGTTGAATATCTTCAGCCTCAGCCACATCTAAAATAAATTCGTCATCTTCAACTTCAATAGTTTCATCTAAATCATCGCCAATCAGCCTAACTTTATAAATTGCCATATATTTGACCTCGCTTTTAATTTTTATATTTTTAAGAAATAGATTTTTATGAAAATGTGTAATATAGATTTTTTGATATTGTGCTGTAGATTAGCGAGTAGTGGTGCCTAGCTATACATTTATTTAGAT
>CAZLKI010000100.1:3074-9593 GCA_964560035.1 uncultured Synechococcus sp. | reverse complement strand
GTATTAGTATCTGGATTTAAGAGCGCGACAATATGGGGCACAGGACGAGGTTCGTAACTCATTAAAGATTGCCCTCGATATGCTAAAGCAGCACTGGCTCCAGAGTCGAGCATTACAGCTTCTTGTAAACCTGCTTGTGCCAAAATCTTACCTAGCCCTACCGAGTCAATCATTTCCATTGTTACGCCGACTACGGGACGACCTTTACGATCTATGCCCCAAAAAGCCCGATCGCGGTGAGCATCAAATCCATATAACTTACCAAAACTAGCTGAACCTTGAGGTTGTCCGTTTTTTACTAACCAACCTGCGGCGACAAAGGCATCGGTGACATCAGGTAATTCGGCTTGGAGTTGCTCTTTAGAAGCGTAGCGCACTGGATCGTAGGGAATAAACCTAATATTTGTAGGACTAATTAAAACTAAAGGACGATTCTTTAACAATGGATTTTCGCCTCTGCGTCCTGCATCAAGTACTCCAGATTTGGTTGAATACTGGCTAAGAACGGGTCCAATCATCTTGTTACTTTCTAAGAATTCTAACGAGAAAAATCCTCCATCCACCGCCGCGATCGCCTTGGCAGTTTTCATAATTTCTTGAACGGAGGCGCGGGTATTGTGATGAACGGTTACGGGTCTACCGCCAGAGATTAGGGTGATGGGAATGTTATCGAAGGTAATTTGTTTTTTGCTGATTGCCGTTGTGAAGTTGACATCTTTGCTATCAGGTAAGTTATCGGTTTTATCCTCTACATTACGGTCGGGTATGCCATTACTGGCGATCGCTACCGCATCTTTAATTCGAGATTGTCCGTATCTTCTAATTGCCAAGAGATCTTCGGATTTTTGAGCGGGAAGCTCTTCGGCAGGATCCAGACTCATAGCAAGGGCAGCTTCATATCCTGCTTGTTTTACTTTTTCCTTAACGCGATCGCTGTATGCACCTTCAGGATAGGTAAAATATCGGACTTTAACCCCTAATTCTTTTTCGATCGCTTGCTTGGATTCAATTAATTCGCGGTCGATCTTGCTATATTCCTTTAACTCATCCAGTTTTTGCAGATTTAGATGATTGAGGGTATGGGAAGCGATCGTAACTAAGCCACTACCTTGCATTTCTCGGATTTGATCCCAAGTAGCTTTAGGTTTAGCGTCGATAACTCCTACATATCGCGTATGTACCGACCACACCGCAGGATAGTTATACTTTTTGAGTAAGGGAAAAGCATATTTATATTGCCCTAGATAGTTATCATCAAAGGTTAATAAAATCGGATTCTTGGGCAGAGCTTTACCAGTACGTAGGTGATTAACTAGATCGTCCATGCTAATTGGGGTCGAACCGTTAGCAGCGATCGCTATAAAATGTTGTTCTAATTCTGCAGGCGTTACATCCCAATCGACTTGTTTATCCTTAGTAATATCGTGGTACATCACAATCGGCACACTGGCTTTGCGGGCGCGATCGCTTATTTTGGGGAAAGGTGCGGGGATTAACTCAGCCACTAATGAATTGAGATCGGAACTAAGAGCTACTTGATTGCTTATAAATGTGGGAAATGGATTTATGATTGTCCCCACAGCATCAAAAGACTTGTTAAAAGCCAACCTTACAGCCACTTGGGAATTGAGACGACACGATCGTTCTTTAACTCGAGTTTGCACCGATGCAGTATTAGATGGGTTATCTGATAATTCAGTCACATCATTAGAGGTAGAAGGATTGTTTAAAGAACCCAACCGCATATTATTGACTCCCCCTATCATCACGGCAGCAATCCCAGCCCCAATTCCTACTCCACCCACAGTCAATCCTAATAAAGCAAAGGCTATTGTTACTTTGTTCATATAACCACATAGAGACAGCTAGGATATTTATATCAAGTTTGCGTCCCTTTTAGTTATTAGACTTTTAGTCAAAGCTCTTAATACATGGCTAAAACTCATACACATCCTCAAAAATTAAGAAATTGGTTAATAAGATCTCAATCGCAGTTGTTTGAATGTCAACCTTTGATTTATAGGCAGTAGCGATCGCCTCAGCTAAATAGTTAATTGAAATTTAATTGCAGACCAGATCTAAAATCTTATAATTTCTAGTCTAAATGCTAATACATATATATTAAAATAACTAAAGTTTTGAATGTAAATATCTAAACATATATAAAAAATAGCCTACTGTATATCTACAATTCTAATTTTATTTAGTACGACTCTAAATTTTATTTCTATTTTTTACTAAAACTACTCTACGTTTGGCAATTTATAGTATAAATATGCAATAACTACTTATACTTTATTTAATATTAAATATTATAGTTACTACATTTAGAGAGCTTTACGGTAAATATTATCTAAAGTTTGTCTACTTAACAAGCTTCCTTGGTATTTTTATGCCGATCCTTTAGAGTAACTAAAACCAGATCCTTAAACTTAGTCTAGATCTAATAAGTAGAGCGATCGCCTTGTTGGGAACCTGTCAAATCTCTGCTAAAAATTTCCTGCAACATAATTGATTAGAATTGCTTAGATCTAGGAATGTTAGAATTTATCCAGCCTTAAACTTTTTACTCGCAATGATTGTAGTACCCGATCTAATTAGTCTGACCTCAGAGACCCTAGCGACCAAGACCCGTCCAGACTTTCCCGTATTAGATCAAAACATTAACGGACATCCTTTAATCTACTTTGATAATGCCGCCAGTTCCCAAAAGCCCCTTCAGGTGATCGATGCTTGGCGGGAATATTACGAACAAGATCACTCTAACGTCCATCGGGGAGCGCATACTCTCAGTCGGCGAGCTACCGAAGCTTACGAAGCCGCAAGAATTAAGGTGGCAAATTTTATTAACGCCCGATTGCCCGAAGAGATTATTTATACGCGCAATGCGACCGAGGGTATTAATTTGGTGGCATCTAGTTGGGGGATGGCAAACTTACAAGCGGGCGATGAGATTATTTTGTCGGTCATGGAACATCACAGTAATATTGTGCCGTGGCAAATGGTGGCAGCGAAAACGGGAGCGATAATTAAATTTGTTAACCTAACGGCATCTCAAGATTTTGATTTAGATCATTACAAGTCTTTGCTGGGCGATCGCACCAAGATTGTCTCCATCGTGCATATTTCTAATACTTTAGGATGCGTTAATCCCATTACCGAGATTATTAATTTAGCTCATCATCATGGTGCCAAGGTATTAATTGATGCCTGCCAAAGCGTGCCCCACATGCCGATTGACGTGCAAGAAATGGATTGTGACTGGCTAGTTGCGTCAGGTCATAAAATGTGTGCGCCGACTGGGATTGGCTTTTTATATGGAAAAGTTGATATCTTAGAAGAAATGCCTCCCTTTATGGGCGGTGGCGAAATGATTTCCGAAGTTTTTCTAGATCGTTCTACCTTTGCCGATTTACCTCACAAGTTTGAAGCAGGAACTCCAGCTATTGGTGAAGCGATCGCCCTCGGTGCGGCAGTAGATTATCTCACAGCAACTGGGATGGAAGCAATTCATAGTTACGAGCAAGAATTAATCAGCTATTTAATGCCTAAACTTCAAACCATTCCAGAGCTAAAAATCTATGGAAATCCCAACCACCGAGGTGGACTCGCAGCTTTTAGTGCCAGTGGACATATCCATGCTCATGATATGGCAGAAATGTTAGATCAAGAAGGTATTGCCATTCGTTCGGGACATCATTGCACTCAACCGCTACATCGTTACTTAGGCATAAGTGGTACAGCCAGAGCCAGCTTATATTTTTATAATACTAAAGCCGAAATTGATGCCTTTGTCTTGTCGCTAAAAGAGGCGATCGCGTTCTTCTTATCTATAGATTTACTCCAACAACAAGATTAAGCTTGCTTAAGCAATAAACCTTAGTGTATATTTGGTAGCTGTGCAATTTATTCACGCTCGGATCGGGTCAAGCTTGCAATTTAGCTGAAAACAAAGCTGAAAATAAATTAGTGAAAAATCTAATACCCGTACGGCATTAAAACTAGAAAAACCATGAGCTACGCAATTATTCAAACAGGTGGAAAGCAGTATCGAGTCGAACCGGGTAGATTTTATGATGTAGAACTACTACATTTTGAGCCCGATAGTAAACTTACAATTACTGATGTTTTATTTGTCAGTCAAGAAGATGTAAATTTAATCGGACAGCCTTGGGTAGAAGGTGCAACCGTAGAAGTTACAGTGATGCAGCACTCACGCGCCAAAAAAGTCATTGTCTACAAGATGCAGCCTAAAAAGAAAACCCGCAAGAAAAATGGGCATCGTCAAAACCTAACTCGGATTATGGTTGATACTATTAATTTAGATGGTAATTTGGTTGATGTCGAAACTAATTTAGTTGAATCGGTTGAAGCAGCATAGAACTCTGATCGACGCTTTTCATAGGCTTATTTAATTGTAAAAAACTGGAGAATATTTAGCTATGGCACACAAGAAAGGTACGGGTAGTACGAGAAACGGACGGGACTCTAACGCTAAACGTCTAGGCGTAAAACGGTATGGCGGCGAAAGCGTAACTGCAGGTAGCATTATCATCCGTCAGCGCGGGACTAAAATTCATCCCGGTAACAATGTCGGTCGGGGCAATGATGATACTTTGTATGCCACTATTGAAGGTGTCGTTACATTTGAACGTTATGGTAAATCTCGGAAAAGAGTTAGCGTTTATCCAGTTGTAGCAGTTGAAGTAGAAGCTGTTGAAGTGGCTGCAGCATAACTCAATCAACACTACTTAGCAAAGATCTAGAGGTATTGTTCAAAAGAATGATGCCTTTTTTAATGTATCTTTTAGCTAATTCTGTAAAACTAATTTTGTAAAACTGCCGCTACCGTTAAATTCATTTCGGGAAAAGTAGGTGAGGCGATCGCAATATCTCCCCGATAAGCTTTTTCTTCATAAAATCCTTCCACCCATTCAAATACCGTTACTTTTTGTTCAATTGGATCGACAATCCAGTATTCTGAGATTCCTCTAGCGGTATATTCCGATCGCTTGTATCGATAATCGCGATTACTTTGATTGGGACTGACTACTTCAACTACCAATAGTGGCGGCGGCATATCCATCTGTACGAGCGATCGCCTAGCTCCTGTCATAACTTTTGCCAATTCTTCAGAATAGATGACTAAATCGGGAATCCTCACATTTACCTGATTACTACTAACAGCAATCTCAGCTTTCATCCGCATACGATAGGGTGGAATGCCAGAATTCAAAAAGTAGACGAGTAAAAATATGGCTATCCTTTGGTTAATATCACTTTCAGATGACACTGTAATTAACTCTCCATTTTCTAATTCATACAGATTATCTGTCCCATCTTCGTAGTTGAGGAACTCTTCAAATGTCATTTTTACGGCGATCGCTGCGGTCATAGCCTTTTCTCCAGCTTTAAGATGGGCATACTAAGATTGATTTTATTAGAATTTTATTGAAAGTTTTATTGTAAAACCTTTTATTTAAATAAATCTGAAAAGAAAATTTGAATCATGGCATTTTCTTGAATGGTAAAAAGATCCTGGGGTGTAACTCCATCGGTATGACGACTAAGTACGTTAAAACCCGATCGCGTCCGCCGAGATTTTAGAATTAAAGGACTATTTAGAGGTATGGGCTGGCGCAACCACTGGTCAAAGCTAGATACAGTTTTCATGCGGTCAATCATGGCATTAATTATGCTTTCAGATTGTGGATCGGGAACGCTCCGATTTTTGACGATCCAACCTTTTTGTAATAGTTTTTGGCGTTGGGTTAAGTCTTTACTATACCAAGCAGCGATCGCCAAGTCGGACGGTGTAGTAAGATTTGTAATGGAATTTTCAGCCAGAGATTTTCCTTCTAAGGCATTGGCAAGGCTCAGGGCAGTGTTATTTTTAGAATTGCGTAACTCGGCGATCGCTTCAGGTTTTCCGATCCACCAATCGATTGCTGCTATAGAAACGGGATTTGAATTTTGAGGTAACGATCTCGAAAGTGCTACTAGCTTCGGAAGTTGAGGCTGCCATTGAGGACTTTGCCAAAAGGGACTGGTGACAAATATGGGGTCTTGCTTTAACTCAGCCGCGATCGCTTCAAATCCTGGATCTACTTTATTTTGTTGGAGTAAACTAATTCCCAGTCCCAATCGGAGCGATCGTTTGGTCGGCACTAACTCTAATGCTTTACGAAAATAGTTCTCTGCCTGTTGGGGTAATTTATTTCCCAAACTGAGCCATGCGGCAGTATTATATCCAAACTCTTGATAGGGATTTGCTGCTATCCCTTTTTTCAGCAAGTCTAAACCTTGAGTTTGTAAGGGTACGAGGCGATTTTGAATACCAATTTCAGCCAGATTCCAACCCAATTGATAGGGGTAGTAAGATTCCCAAGGGGCTAACTGGTTAGAGAGTTGCAAGTTTTGCCTAAATCTATCGAAATTTTCTTGGGCAGTTTTTTGATTAGCTTGAGGACTAGATTTTAATCTATCTAAAAATTGGAATCCTGTATTTGAGGACTGCCA
>CAZLKI010000100.1:0-2974 GCA_964560035.1 uncultured Synechococcus sp. | reverse complement strand
CTGCCCTAGATAAGCCAAACTAGCAAAGGCGATCGCCAAGCTGCCACTAATCCCAAATATATCCAATTGATAATCAGTTAAAGCGATAATTCCATAACCTAATAAGCCTGCAAATATACCGTATGTGGTGATGCGATCGGATTTACTAGCTCGCCATGCTTCGGAACGATGAAACTTGATGAAAAGATTAATCAAAAGTCCCAAACTGATTATGGAAGCGATCGCACCTAAGATTCCCAACTCTGCCCAAATTTGCACGGGGGTACTATGTAGCTGAAATACCATCTCTGCTTCACGCTCTGCCCATACTGGACGATATTTTTGATACAGCATTGGCACCGATCCCAAACCCGCCCCAAAGGGAATGTGAGCTAACCCCATTTGCCAGCCTGTAAAAGCCGTAATTTGCCTATAAAATAACTCGCCACTGCCAGAAAGTACACCCGTAATTAAACTTTGCAGGCGATTATTAAAATTAATTAAAATACTGAATAAGGCGATCGCTCCCACCCCTCCACCTAAAAGCTTTAACTTAGATATAGAACCTTGCCAAAGCAATAAACCTAATCCAGAGATCGCTATAATTACTAACCCTAAAAATCCACCACGGGAGCTAGTAGTATTGAGATCGATTAACCCTAAAATAATTCCGCAGATCCAAACTTTGCGCCAAATTCCTGTTTGATTAATTGCCTTAACTATTAATAATGGAATTACTAATAATAAGTATCCTGCCACATAGTTTTGATGTCCAAAGGGTGCCCAGTTTCGCAGTTCAATATTAGAAAAATCAAATCCTAAATTAACTCCGAATTTACCAATTTCATTCAATCTATTTAGCTCTGGCATTAAAGTTTGAAATATCCATAGACCCAAACTTTCAAAAATTACTACTAGCCCTAAAATTGCTTGAAAACTAATTAATTTATCTAAGTTATTACTTGTTTTAAGACTTGCTTTAAGATAGTTAAAAACTACATAAATACAATTAAAAATTCCAAATGCAATTAAGCTCTGCCAGACAGATTGATTGGGGAAGGGGGCAAAAATTGTGGATAAACAAATAGAGATAAAAAATAAGGCGATCGCCCAATCTAAATTATTACCTAATAAAAAAAATGGCTTTTCCCTTTGCCATAAATTCAAAATACTAATACTAGCAATACTAACTAAACCCGCTTGCCAAATAATTACCCAAGTCCAAGACAGCATTTGCGTACTGCTATCAGGTAAAAGGGTAAATACTACATAAATTAATGCCCCAAGCAAGCCCAATAGTTTACCCGATCCCATTTGTTTCCCCTGAATGGACTGTCACATTATCATATTCTCTCTGGGCATAAGTATCAGAAAGTATTCTCTACATATAGTCCCTGGGATCGGTGATGTGTCCAGTTAAAGCCGAGGCAGCAGCAGTATAAGGCGAAGCTAGATAAATTTGTCCCAGCTTGTTACCCATACGACCGGGAAAATTGCGATTAGTTGTAGAGACGCAAACTTCAGGTTCATTTAGCCTACCAAAGGTATCTTGAGGTCCTCCCAAACACGCCGCACATGAAGGAGCAGCAGGTTCGATACATCCCGATTGTAGAAAGATTTCTGATAAAGACAAACCATCTATTTTTTCGGTAAATAGATCGTTATAAACCTTTTGGGTGGCAGGGACTAAATAGGTGGGAACCTTAACTTGATTGCCTTTCAATAACTGAGCCGCATTGATAAAATCAGTAATTTTTCCACCCGTACAAGAGCCAATATAAACGCGATCGATCTTGACATCTCGGCATTCTCTTACCTTGGCACGGTTATCGGGGGAGTGAGGTTTGGCAACTAATGGTTCTAATTTAGAAACGTCATAATGCTTCTCGTAAAAATATTGAGCATCATAATCGGCATATAGCGGAGTAAAAGACTTATCAGTACGAGCTTTGACATAATCAAAAGTGGTTTGGTCGGGAGCAATTACGCCATTTTTTCCACCCGCTTCGATCGCCATGTTACACAAAGTCATTCTTTCTTCCATACTCATGCAGGCGATCGCTTCCCCATCAATTTCTAATGCCCGATAATTTGCACCCGCCACGCCAATATCACCAATTACCTGCAAGATCAAATCCTTAGCTAATAAATAAGGTGGCATTTCGCCATCAAAAGTAAAGTGCATTGAGGCAGGAATCTTAAGCAATAATTTTCCCGTTCCCATCACAAAGGCAGCATCAGTATTGCCAATTCCTGTCGCAAATTCGCCAAAAGCACCAGCATTACAAGTATGAGAGTCGGTACCAAATAAAACTTCTCCAGGGCGAGTATGTCCTTCTTGTGCCAGTGCAATATGACAAACACCTTTGTAGTCAGGGTTGGCTTTGAAATTATTTAAATCTGTAATGTCATAGAAATACTTAATATTCTGCTCTAGAGCAAATTCGCGCAAAATGTCCACATTACGATTGGCTCTGGCATCCTTTGTGAAAATGTAGTGATCGGGAATTAAGACAATTTTCTCTTTATCCCAAACCTTAGCAGCTTCCCCAAATTCTTTTTTAAATACGCCAATCGTACCCGGTCCGCATACATCATGAGTCATCAGCAGGTCGGCATTCACCCAAACATTATCTCCCGGTTGCAGGTTAGTCTGCTTTGATGCACGGGCTAAGATTTTCTCGGTGAGTGTCATTGCCATAGTTGCCATACCTTATCTGTGATTTGAGCCTTTATTTTAACTTACTTGATAAGTATCTATTTAATCAGCATATCAAATTATTTTTCAGAAGATATTTATTCTTCTCCAAAATCTGCAAATAAGTTAGATATTCTTCAAGCTTAGAGTTTAATAGTTTTACAGCTATTGGATAATCATCATGAAATGTAGCCCTAAAGAGGTTCCTAAATTTCCCTCTTATCCGACAGGGCTTGAACTTGATGCGATCGCTCGGCTCCGTAATAATTGAGATGCCCCAAGAATTAAGAGGTTAGA
>CAZLKI010000099.1:6970-9624 GCA_964560035.1 uncultured Synechococcus sp. | reverse complement strand
AACCCAATTTTCCGATAAGAATCGTATGGTAGCATTCCTTAGAAATAGCTCGAACTTTTATTAAAAATAGCAGACTTAAAATTAAATAAATTAAAATCAAGTGAAGGTATAACACGTTTACGCGGGAAATTTTTTTGGTGGCATTGAGACATTTTTTATGACCCTAGCAAAAGGGCAGTGTTTATCTGCTGAGATGGAAAGTTTAGAGATCGGAAATTCTAAAATGAAACCTCACTTTGCTTTGTGTTTTGCGGGAAGATTATCTGAGGAATTACGATCGCAAAAAGTCCCTGTTCATCTACTAGGTAATGTCAGATTTAGTAATATTTTGACAGTGTGGCGATCGCAGCAAAAATTAAGAGAATTAATTAATCGCAAAAGCTTTGATGTGGTAATTTGTCATGCTTGTTGGAGTCAAGCTATTTTTGGCGGAGTGGCAAAAGCCTTAAAAGCGTTAGTATTTTGGTGTCATGATGCAATTTTAGGCGATCGTTGGCTGGAAAGATTTGCCAAGTTAGTTAAACCAAATCTGGCGATCGCTAACAGTGAATATACCTTAAGATTTTTGCAAGAATTTTATCCTAATGTTCCGACTCATATCCTTTTCTATCCTGTATATCCATCGCCAATCATGCATAAATCCCCACAAGGGATTTTTAACTTGTTAGCCCACAGCAAAATCTGTGAACTGCCTCATATAGCTTGAGTGAAAGCCATTGACAATATTTTGTTTGGAAATTCCCATCTCTGCAAGTCTAGCGGCTATATCAAACTCTGTACCGTTATGTTGAATCCATATTTTCCCATCCTTGATGTCTAGATGCAGGACACAACCATATATCCGCCGCTTGTTTCGCCACCCAACATGAGCTAATTGATAATGATCGTGTACGGGGTCGAAAATTAATTGTGACTCAATTTCACTATCTTTAGAGCCATAATTCGATCCGTAATTTGCTAGATCTGTAAGTAAATCTTGAATTATTTGTTGATATTGATTTAGTCCTGCCATTTTACGATCGCTACCTCTTCAGGTAGATAGATTGCTAATTTTAGTTGATATTGTTGAATTATCGTTTGGATAAATGGTAGCTGAAAAAAGGAATCATACGTACTTAAGGGAATCGCCAGATATAATTTATAGCCAGCATATTGTGTTTGCATAAGCAACCGATAGTTAAGATATTGTCCCAGTGCTGTATGAAACTCCGAAACTGCTGATCCACCTACGAAGCTTTTAATTTCAAGTGCAATTTTATCATTTCTGCGCTCTGCAGCAATTATGCGTTCTGCGCCCAAATCTACATAAAGCGAACCTAAACCAAACTCAAGAGACAAAGGATCGTGGGTTATTGTCCAACCATCTTTTATTAGGGCTGTCTTAACAGAATTACGGAAAATATCACGGGCAGACATAGTCTAATTTAGTTTAGATTTAGTTTTAATTTAAACTAAATAATTTAGAGATTGGCAAAGCTTAAATCGATATAACAGCGATCGCTAAAAACTTATTTCCTTAAAACTAAAATTCCCATTAGTCCAGCCAAAATCGGATAATGAGTTGCTTCTGAAAATTCTGCGGCGATCGCTAACTTAACTTGCTCGGAACCGATGGGAAATCTTTCTAAACTGGGTAATAAATAAGCATATTCCTGTTCTAGATTCCACAACTTGGCAATGGGAACCACGAGATTGTTAAGATAAAAGTTCTGAAACTGTTGAGTTGAGATATTTTGAGGACGATGAAAATCTAAGATTGAAACGATTGCATTGGGTTTAAGCACGCGGTACAGTTCGGATAAACATTTGGGAATATCAATCACATTTCGCAAGCCGTAGGAAATTGTCGCGCCATCAAACATACGGTTCTCAAACTCCAAATTCAGTGCATCGCCCTGTTGCCAAGTTAAATATGGTTGCAGATGAGGCAAAGATTCGCTACGTTTCCGCGCGATCGCTAGTTGAGATTCGGAAAAATCTACACCAAATACTCTTCCAGTTGAGTTATCAGCCCTATTTTTATTAGCAACTTTCCGCGCTAAGGCGATCGCCACATCTCCACTACCACAACAAAGATCTAAGAATGTATCCCCCGCCTGAGGAACTGCCCAAGCGATCGCCATTTTTTTCCAAACTCGGTGCTGTCCGAGACTTAACACGTCATTTAAGCGATCGTACATCGGTGCAATTTGATTAAATAGGTTTTGAACCTCTTGTTTTGATGGTTTTTCAGTGGGTAATATAGAATTCACACTCATAAAAATATTAGGTAAGGTCTAAGAACGATATCTAGCGCGCTGCAAATTCTGCCAAACTTTTAACGGCTGGAGAAATAACCGCGATCGCCGCCGCCGCTCCAACAAAGGTAAATGCAAGATTAGCAACGCGATCGGCAGCCCTTTGATAACCTTCACTTATTTTGAAGAAAACTTCTTGGTTCAAAGCCAATTTTTCTTGACTTGCTGTTAATTTTTCTTGACTTGCTGTTAATTTTTCTTGATTAGTACTCAGTATTTCTTGGTTTACACGTAAGTCTTTAATTTCAGCCTCTAAGATTAGGAACTTTTCTTCAAACTTGTTTAGAATTAACTGAGTATTTTCGTCTGTCATAAAATAAAACCCTTACATAGTTTTAATGTTTTTTTTGATGTTAA
>CAZLKI010000099.1:0-6960 GCA_964560035.1 uncultured Synechococcus sp. | reverse complement strand
ACAAGAACGGAGAGGGAGGGATTTGAACCCTCGATAGCTTTCACCATAACAGTTTTCGAGACTGCCGCATTCAACCACTCTGCCACCTCTCCCAGTAGTCTAACTTTGTAGTTTTTATAGTTACTTTACAGTTAGGTATTGAGTTTAACATTAGTTGCTTAGTAGCAAATCAAGAAATCTGAGATAATGAGCGACAATAATCAGCAATTAGTAATGAAGTATTCTCAACTTAGTATAGTCAGAGCCCAAAAGGCATTAATGTCCTCTCCATTTACGCTTAAATTATTAAGTGATATGACCAGTCAAGGGATTGCATTAAAAGCGATCGCTGCCGCCGAAGGCTTAAAAAATGGCTATCTTACCCAATCTGCTAACCTAAAAATGGTTGAAAATTCTTTATTATGGTTGATTGATGTGGGAGTTTTACGCCGCGAGGTTGACGGTCAGGGTATTACGGATAGTTTTAGGTTGACTCCTTTGGGCTATGAAATTTGGGAAAAATGGCAATCCAAACAAACTTTACAAAAACCTCTGCCCACCTGGCGCGATCGCCTTGAGAATTTGTTTAATCAATCTATGCGCTTTTTCTAATTTTTTTTAGATTTAGATATTAGATTTAAAGAATACTAAAACGGAGAAATTATGGTTACTAATCTAGAATATTTGACCGATAGCGAGGGCATACTAACTGCAGTAGTAATACCGATTGAGCTTTGGCGACAACTTTTACCCGATGAAGATTTCTCATTAGAAACAATTAGCGAGGCGATCGCCGATTATTGTCTTAATAAAGCTATGGATGAAGGTAAGAAAACTAAGCTCTTTGACCGCAATAAAGTTCTTAAATTTTTAGAGGATTAGTGTGAAAGTAGAATATCGTCAAGCCTTCCTAAAAGATCTCAAAAATCTTAAAAGCTCACTTATATTTCACCGTATATTTGAAATTGCCTTCACAACTATTCCTAACGCCGAAAGCCTAGAAGAAATATCAAATATTAAAGCTATGCAAAGGATATCCAAACCGCTACAGAATCAGGGTGGGAGACTATCGGATTGTATTGAGGTCTATGATGATTTTGTTGAAGTTATCCGAACTCTTCATCGCAAAGATTTTTATCGCTATTTTCCTTAAGATATTTCTTGAGTAATTTCTTAGATAGTATTAACTTCTCAGATAACATTCTTTGACAACATTCTTTGACAACAGGAATTGGAAACATTGATCTATTGGCACAAGCATTCGCTTAAACTCACAGGCTCGGAAGTATGGGAATCTCTATTTATAGATGAAGCGATCGCCACTCTTCTGGAAAGCCCCGCCCAAGTTTTATCTAAGACATCGCGTTATTCGATTGCTGCGGCTAAGCCTCAAAGAATCTGGACTCCAGAGTTAGGAAGCATCTTAAATTGTCTAGAACAGATGCAGACGCTTAAAAATACTTCTAATCCTGATGATTTGCCTTTTATCGGTGGATATTTAGGTTGGTTAGGATACGATTTGGCATGGGAAATTGAGAAGTTACCCTATTTAAAACCCGATATCTTACCTTTTCCTGTGGCTTTTTGGTATGAGCCTACAAATTTTGCCGTAATCGATCATCAAACTAATGTCGTTTGGCTAGGAGCAAGTAATAGAGGTGATTTAGAAGAGATGAGCGATCGCCTCGGTAGTTATTCTAAAGTTCAAAAAAGCAACTTCCAAAATAGCCTTCCTAAAGTTATTCCTAATCTTAAAGAGAGATATTCCCAAATCAAGTTTGAAACCGATCGCGATGCATATATAGCCATGGTAAAACAGGCACAGAAACACATTCTTGCAGGTGATATCTATCAGGTAAATTTATCTTTACGGTTTTCGCTTTCTATTAATAGTGGAAATGATGAAGAAAATAGGAATAGTGGTTGGGATACTTACAAACAATTGCATCAAATTAATCCTTCGCCTTTTGCCAGTTATTGGCGTACGCCGTGGGGTGAAGTGATAAGTGTTTCTCCCGAAAGATTGGTAAGTTTGCAGGGCGATCGCCTAGAATCTCGACCGATTGCTGGAACCCGTCCCCGTGGATCTACGCTTGAGATGGATAGATTTTATGCTCAAGAACTAATGGCATCGGCTAAAGAGCAGGCAGAACACATCATGTTAGTTGACTTGGAACGCAATGATCTAGGCAGGGTTTGTAATTGGGGCAGTGTGGAAGTTGATGAATTATTGGCGATCGAAAACTACAGCCATGTCATGCACCTAGTCAGTAATGTGATCGGCACGCTCCAACCTCAACTTTCAAATATTGATGTGATTAGGGCAGTATTTCCGGGTGGAACGATTACAGGCTGCCCCAAAGTACGATGTCTGGAAATTATTGAAAGCCTCGAACCCGTTCGCCGTAGTCTTTTTTATGGCTCCTGTGGTTATATTGATAGTCGGGGGAATTTAGATTTGAATATTTTAATTCGGACGTTGCTCAAATGTGGCGATCGCCTGTGGGGACAAGTAGGAGCGGGAATAGTTGCCGATAGTATTGCCGAAACCGAATGGTTAGAATCTTTACAGAAGGCTCAAGCAGCGTTTGCGATTCTGACTGGGTAGAAAAGTTCTTATCAGTTAAAGATCGGTTAAAAAATTGATATAGAATGTCTTTATATAAAAATTCTAAGAGAAACGCTGTGAATTATCGTTTACCTGTGACTGCTGCCTTACTCATCTTGGGTTATGGATTTAATTTAGTTAGTGGTATGGCTCCAGTGTCTCCGGCATATGGTCAAGCCTTAATTCCTCATACAATCAAACTTAATTTCGGTAATGTCGAAGCCCAAGCCCTAGCCCTTGCTAGAGATGCCGCCCAGTTAGCGCAGTTTCAACAATATGATTTAGCCCTATCTCGTGCCCGTCTAGCCGTACAGTTGTCACCGCAATCCTACCAAACTCAAGCAGTATTGGGTACCGTATATCTCCGCACCGAGGAATATCCTAAGGCGATCGCTTCTTTGACTGCGGCTCTAAATCTTAAAAAAGAT
Organism: uncultured Synechococcus sp.; assembly: GCA_964560035.1. Classification (GTDB taxonomy): domain Bacteria; phylum Cyanobacteriota; class Cyanobacteriia; order Pseudanabaenales; family Pseudanabaenaceae; genus PCC-7502. The sequence continues at coordinate 3,945 of CAZLKI010000099.1, read as the reverse complement.
AATTCTTCGCTGCTATTTACTTTAGGTGCGGCATATTTGCGTAATTCTAACTATCAACAGGCGATCGAGAAGATCAAACAAGGCTTGGTTCTAACGCCTAAAGCACCTACTGCCATCTTCGATCTGGGCAATGCTTACTTTTTAACCAAACGCTATGACGAAGCGATCGCCGAATATAACAATGTTCTTAAATTGGAAAATAAATTTTGGGCGGCAACCAACAATATCGGGCTAGTCGAGTACGAACGCGGCAATGTTGACAATGCAATTAAAAGATGGGAAGAGGCGATCGCTCAAGGGGAAACCATCGAAGATAAAGCCGCAGAGGCACGTTTGGCTTTAGGTACTGCTTTTTACGTAAAAGGAGATCGTGCCAAAGGCTTAAAGATTGCTGAAGATGCCCTAAAAATTGACGTGCGCTATGGCAAACCAGAATTTCTCAAAGACAATCTTTGGGGCGATAAATTGCTTGCTGATGCCAAGGCTATACTAGCTAACCCAGTCTTAAAGATCCTTGTCGATCAAAGCAATATTCCCACGACCAAAAAACCTGCTAATTCTTAAAAAGTTTTAGATCAATCCTTCGAGTTTGCGGCGCATGATTTCAATCTCTAAAGCCTCAGCCGAAAGGTTTGCATTGTCAAAATCATCCAAATCAAAATTATTCAAATTAAAATCATCCAAACGATCTGACCGATTAGAGCGATCGAGATGACTAGATCCATCTTTTTTCCATTCGGTTTTTTCGTTAGCTACAGGAGGAATCGCCAGTTCATCTTCTTGAATAATGTTTAATCCTAAGCCCGTATCTTCGCAAATTTCGGTTAATTCTTTGAGGTCGATGCTTTCAGTTGTGGCACTAGGGAAATCCTGCGCTTCGAGCAGTCCTGCATATCTGATCGCATCATCCTCTTGAGTAAAAGCCAGAACGATATTTTTACCACCTTCTAACCGAGTGTAAATACCTTGATTGTCACGATCTGCATTAAATAGTAATACCCACACTTTCATTTTGTCTTTCCTTCCTAATAATCTTAAATTTAGCAAATGGTGAAATAGAAATTTATCGGCACAGGCTCGACTCGATCGGCAACGAATTATAATCGGGGTCTTAACTCTTCTGAACCAGAAAAAGATAGACACAATTATTAATTTTTGAATTGCTATTGCCTCATCACTTTCGCTCAGTTTATCAAGATCTTTCTCGAAACCATTTGTTGATTCAATTAAAATTTTCACATTGAATGCTGATTTTATATTTAGCTAATTAGTATTACGATACCAAAAAAATATGTTTATCAGTCAAAAATTCAATGCTCGGCTCTGATATAAATTCTGAATAACTAGATTGGGTCTACATCTCATCCCAATAGTTAAGCTTCAAACTATACCTTTAGACCTGTATGCGAATGGTGAGTTAAGAAGTAGTATTAGCAGCTAGAGCACAGTCATAAACTTGTTGAGTCTGGATGGCTAGTGGTACCCAAGAAAATCGCTCTTGTAATTCCTTAAATGCTCGGTCTGCTAACCTAGCACTGTATTCAGAATTTTGCAAAACCTCAATAATTCCTGCGGCTAGAGATTCGCTATTATTGACGATGGTAACTATGCCAGTTTTACCGTGAGTAACAACTTCTGGAAACCCGCCCGTATTTGAGACTACTACAGGAACTTTGGTGGCAAAGCTTTCTAGGGCAACTATCCCAAATGGTTCGTAAAGGCTGGGAAATACGGCACAGTCAGCGATCGTTTGAAATCTAGTTAACTCGATATCTGACATAAATCCAGTGAAAGTTACCTTATGGGCAATGCCTAAATTCCAAGCTTGTTGTTTGAGAGAGTTAGTATCACCCGAACCGATAATTACAAATTTAACATTGCCCTGCATGGCGGTCACTACGCGAGTTGCGGCATTTATAAGTAAAAATATACCTTTTTCGTGTGTAATTCTACCTACATAGTAAACAATTTGTTCTGGAGGCTGGGCAAACTGCGCTCGCAGTTGAGCTTTATCAAAGTCGAGGTTTTGAAATTTGAGCAGTCGATCTTGGCTTAAACCATTGTAAACCACATCAATTTTAGAATCGGGACAACTAAGAACGCGGGCAACTTCGGAACGCATATAATTTGTACAGACAATAATTCGTGTGGCTTTTTCGGCTAATCGCATTTCTTGTTTGTGAATGTAGCGCTGAGTACCGTTATGAATACCATTATATCTACCATATTCTGTGGCATGAATGGTGGCAATTAGATACAAGTTAAATTTTTCAGATATGGCGATCGCTGCTTCCGCTACTAACCAGTCATGGGCATGAACTAATTGAAATTGCTGATTGTGAATGCTGATTAGATCGGTTATGTGGGCATTCATGGCAAAGTTCATATTGCTCACCCAATTAAAAAATTCGCGATCGCACTTAACTACAACCCGATGGACGTGGATACCATCGATTAATTCATAGCTGGCACTACCTTGGACTTCGACTGTTATTAAATGTACTTCGTGATTGAGTAAAACAATCTCTGGATAAAGTTCCGCGACATGGCGAGATATGCCCCCAATAATGCGAGGCGGAAACTCCCAAGCTAGAACTAGGATTTTCATGGAATCGGTTTGTGTTGAGTGTAAGTTGATTGGACTTATTACATATTTGCACATCACGTCCAGCCTACACATTCATTCAGGCTCAAAACTCGATCGCTTGCGTAAAAATGAAAACCGAGTCTGCACTTTATCTTTCTGCAATCACTTTAAAGCCCAAAATTTTGGAGCGATCGAGATTTGATATAAATTCCCTCGTTTATTGGCGATCGCGACCTAATATCTTTTAATAACTTAAGGACAAATTAGGCTAAAGCAGTGCTAAAGTTTAGAGGTATTTTCTTCAAGTCATATCAAAACAGTTACATCAAATCACTGGCATTAACTGGTATTAAATATTAGGCTTCATTTAGGATTAAAAAGGACTGAAATCATGAAACTAAAGTCAACCTTCATAACCTTAAGTTTGATATCTGGAGTAATATCTAGCGGTTATAGCTTACCTGCGATCGCCGAAAATATCGAACATATCAATCGGGCTTTATCGACCAATCAATGTCAAAGATGCGACCTTAGCAGTGCGGGTTTAGTATTTGCCAAGTTAGCGAATGCCGATTTAAGTAATTCCAACCTCCGCGAAGCCAATCTCAGTCGGGCAGATTTAAGCTTTGCCAATTTAAGAAATGTTGATTTTCGGGGCGCATCTTTGTTGGGAGCTAATCTGAATGGGGCAGATTTATCGGGAGCAAATTTAAGTAGTGTGGATTTAAGTGGTGTTAATTTTAGTAATGCCAATTTACAAGGCGCGAATCTAATGGGTTCCGACCTGCGGCGGGCATATTTTGTCGGGGCGAATATAACAGGCGTTAACTTTAATAATACATTTCTTAGAGGAGCAATTGGAATTCCCACTAATACAGTTAAAGCCGAAGAATATTACGCTTGGGCAACGGATGAAGACAAAAGAAGTAATTACAAACAGGCGATCGATTACTATAACAAGGCTGTAACTGTAGATCCTAAGTTTGCGATTGGCTACATGGGAAGGGCAATTTCTTTAAAGCAATTGGGTGATGTAGAACTAGCAATTCAAGATGCAGATCGGGCATCCAGTTTGTTCGAGGCGCAGGGTGATAAAAATGGTACTAAGATCGCTAAAGAATTGTCTGAGGCTATGAGAAATCCTCCCTCAGCCCCTGGTACCAGTTTTGGTGATATTGTCTCTGGTATTGGTTCGTTGTTTTTACAGTTTTTACTTCGATAAGTTGTTATTAATTTATTTTTAAAGTATTTTTTCTCAAACAAATGAGAAGTTTGTTTTACAGTTATGAATCTTTTACCTCTAGTCTCAAGGTTTGGGCAGAGCGATCGCCATTGTCAGAATGGGCAGATTTTACTGT
>CAZLKI010000098.1:0-9768 GCA_964560035.1 uncultured Synechococcus sp. | reverse complement strand
CGTTTTTTGGATGTTAAAGATATTTCTAAAGAATGGCGGACGGAAATTGTCGGAGAAATTTTACGCATCAACACGCCTAATGTCGTCTTAAGTACAATTCGCCGATCTAAACAAAATCTTGGACAAAAAACTGGCGATCGCCTGACAATAGATTTAGACCGTCCGACTGCGTGGCAAGTGCAAAGACAAGGAGACATGATTACTTTTACGATCGCTGCCGATTTAGCTCCTAATATCAGTGAAAGTTTAAGTAAAAATATTAATACCGACATTAGTAAAGATCGAAGCAGTTTAATCAAGTCTATAGATATCCAAACTCAAAACAAGCAAGCAATTATCAAGATCCAAACTACACAATCGCTCGTACCCCAGATCCAAACCCTAGAAGCACCGAATCGTCTAGTTATTGACTTGAAACCTGACTATCTACCTCCTGACTTGGCGATCGCGTGGGCAAAAGGATTAACTCGCAAGCAACAGATCGTCACTCTGAATGATGCTGGGACTGGAACTAATAAATTATTACGGTTTAGCGTGAATTCGCTGATTGTAAATTTAAAAGAACCCTCTATCACCATGAAGCCAATTTGGAGCAATCCCGAAAGCATGGTCGGAACCTCACCCCTAAAAGCGATCGCCGAACAGTGGCAAGCAGCAGCAGCAATTAATGGTGGATTTTTTAACCGCGACAGGAAAATGCCAGTCGGAGCAATTAGAGAGAATAAACGTTGGATGGCAGGAGGCGTTCTCACCCGTGGCTCAGTAGCATGGAATCTTGAGGGCAATATATTTATGGATCGGCTTAATTTTGATGAAGAAATTATTACCAACCAAGGTACTCTTGCCCTAACTCATCTCAATAGTGGATATGTCCAAAACGGGATCGCCCGCTATACACCCAACTGGGGAAATACTTATACACCCATTACCGATAACGAAGTTATAGTTATAATCGAAGGCGATCGCATCACTGCTCAAACTAAAGCAGGAGCCTCTGGAGAAGGACAGGTGAATATTCCCGATAGTGGCTATATCTTGGTATTGCGAAAAGCTCCAGGAATGCTGGTAAAGTTACCCGTAGGCGAACAAATTAAAGTTAATACCAATATCAAACCCGAAACTTTTAATGATTTTCCCAATCTGCTCGGAGCAGGACCGTTACTTCTCAAAAATGGAGCTTTTGTTTTAGATGCCGCCCAAGAAAGATTTTTACCTCCCTTTGATATCCGTGGAGCCTCCCGAAGTGCGATCGCGACCACATCAGAATCAGGGCAAGTTATGCTTTCGACAATTCAAGCCACACCCGAAGGGATTCTACCCAGCCTCAAGCAAACCGCCGATATTCTTAAAAAAATGGGAGCCATAAATGCCCTAAATCTAGATGGTGGAGGGTCTACAACTTTATATCTAGGCGGAGCAATATTAAATCGTTCGCAAAGTAGCGTTACACCAATTCATAATGCCTTGGGGATTTTTATTAACCTCGAGAAAAAATGAATTTCTATACTTTAAAGCTCTTTAATAATCACGTTCTTACAGATGGACTATAATGAGTGCTAATTTAAGATTCTTTGCAAATTTATGAAGTATTATCTATCTCTTTTTATACTTGCTGTCCTCTGTATATCTCCCGTTCAAGTAGTAAATGCTCGAGAAAATTCCCAAGAATTAGTCAATCCAGCAATTGATATCGAGGGCTATCTCCGAGTTTCTCAAGCAGCAGCAAATTACAGACAAAACCGCCGACTCACCGAAGCCGAATTTATCGCAAAAAGCAAAGAATCAGGGACGATTATTCTTGATGCTCGCAGTACAGAGCGATATAACGAGCTTCATATCAAAGGAGCGGTAAATTTAAGCTTTCCCGATATTGCGATCGCTTCCCTTGAGAGTTTAATTCCCGATAAAAATACGTTAATCCTCATCTATTGCAATAATAATTTTCGCGGAGCAGAAAGCGCGTTCCCAACCAAAATGCCTACAGCCTCTTTAAATATTTCTACTTACATAGCACTTTACAACTATGGCTATAGAAACGTGTATGAACTAGCTCCATTGCTTGATATCAAGTCTGCTCAAATTGAATTTGAATCTTCTCCAAAATTTACTAGGAATATAGTTTTGAATAATTAGTTTTGATTAATTATTCTGATTAATTAGTTTTGATTAATTAGCCTGGGGAACTCGAAAATTTTCATATCGTCTACTATCTCATGACCCAGATATTACTAGATCCCAGATATTACTAGATATTATGCGATCGCCTTTAATAATTAACTAGCTTAATTAACTAGCTCGACTAAATATCAACTAAATCATTTACTCAGAGAATAATTATGAATAATAAGTTGTTAATAGCTACTTTCTTAGGGATCGAATCTATATTTTTGTTCCCAATGGTTTCTCAGGCTGCCGTTAACGCCTCAAGCACTCTTAATACGCAATCTGTTGTTAAGACAGAGGTAGTTACTCTCAATCAAACCGCATCAAAACCAATCCTGATAGCAGGTTCTCGTAACGATTACGATCGCTATAACTATAACCGTGACTACTACAAAAAAAATAATAGACGAAAAGTTATTCGGATTGAAGAACCCTACCGTTATCGCGAACCTATTCGGGTGCAAGAAAGATTTATTGTAGTACCGCCTGCGCGCAGATTTGTAAGAAATAATTCCTACCGTAACTACAACAATTTTAATAACAACTCAGGCGAAGTATTTCTCAGGTTTGGTTTCTAAATTTTAGTCTGCTTAAAAATTTTGCTTAATAGATAGCAAACTTAAATATTTAATTTGTTTCCTTTAACTGTCATAAATTGGGGGAAATTTTAGTATTTGTTTACTTTTGGATGGGAAGAGACTCGATCGCTAATAATCACATCATCTTCATGTTTGGCAGAGCTATAATTTCCAAAGTATCTTTGCCATATTTGGTTGTGGTTTTGCACTCAGGTTTAGACTCTTCAATAATATTTCGCCAATTCAACGGAACCAGTGCCAAAACGCCCAAAGCGAACTTGTTAACGACCGATCTTAGAAAGTATAGAAGAAGTGTTCGTAGCTCCTTTTTGCAGATTAGACTCAATTTCGGCAATCTGAGTTTTAGCAGCGATTAGATATTGAGTACGTCCTAAATCGCAATCCCATTCAGTAGCACAGGCACTTAAATCCTGATGGGTAAGAGCCGAAAACCATCCTCCCAAAAAGCCTGCTTCTGTACTAAAAGATTTAGACTCAGAATTAGAATCCATCTTTGATAACCCTGAATTCTCGATCGTTACTAGCAAAAGACCTGCCTTGGCATTGGAGAAATCAACCATGATTTTCCCTAAACCATGCACTCCCCAAAGTTCTTGGAGGATAGCAAAAAATTCAGGGGCATTGATCTGGGCGATCGCGGTTTGATAATAGACTTCAATCTCTTTACGGGCTCTTTCATAAAATGATTTACCCCAACTAAAGCCAAAGGTATAAAAAGCCATAGAAGCAGCTTCTCCAACCTCTTCTAATAAAGTTTCATGAATACTAGCGATCAGCATTTCGGGGATGGCAATCAGACGGGTTCCGCGCCGATTAGATAAAAGCCCAGAAGCAGGATCGGACTGGATATAGGCTCTAGGTGAGAAGTAGTTAGAAGGAATCAACTCCCTTTGGGTTTGGCTCAATGGTTGGTTCTGTATTTTGCTCAGTGTTTGAATTGTATTCACGATCTTTCTCCTTAAAAAACTTAAAAAATTAGTCTAAAATCTTTAATAATTATTTGCCGCTCATCATTTCATGCGCCAATTTCATATATGGACTCATTAATTCTGCTTGCTCAGTCGGTAATAGCTCCTTAATTGATTGCCACAAGAATTTGTAACCCTGATAGTTGAGCTGCATCGCTAAAAAGATATTTTGTTGCCAATATAAAACTCGATCTTGGAGTAGTTCTTTATCTTGAAGTAGCATGGCAAGAGCGCAACACCGTAATCCTAAAGTCATATCGCGCTGACATCGGTTTACACCTAGACTATCAAGGGGTTTTGATTCAAAGCGATCGCCATTCCGCATACCTGTTAAAGCTTTATCAATAATGTCAAGCTCTTTTTGTTCTATGACGTTATATACTTGCTTGCGGGTTTGCCAAGAAGACAAGGCGTGATCTAAAAGTCGAATATCTTGGGCATTTACATAAGCTCCGTCTGCACGTTTCAACACATTTTCGAGTAAGGTAATCATGATTTTTTGCTCCTGTTAAATTAGTACTTTTATTAATATTTTTGACTTGAATTTGCCCTAGAGTAAGTGAGAAATTAGTGAGTAAGTATCTTAAAATGAGAACTTCTTCTACCTTAATCCCAATCAATCTCATCTTTGACTGAAGCCACACTAGCGGATGTAGCTGTAGCAGCTTTAGATACTTTGGAGGGAGGAACCCGCCATTGCACTTTTGCCATTAAATCACCAACAGTCAGCGATTCGGGATGACGGAAGTGTGATATGCCTACAAGGGGAGAGATATTGGTAATATCAGAAAGTTGGGTATTAATAGAATTTGCTCGATTACCTTTATTTGGGTTGAGCGATCGCTTAACTAACCGACTGAAACTACTCCAAATTCCTTTCAACCATTTCCATAAACTAGATATATCTGCCTTCCAAACTTTGGTTAAATTTAAACCACGATTATTTTTCATCTTATTATTCGCCTTATTATTCATCACTTATACCGTCCTAACTAATAATTCAACTTCGGCAGGAACCTCTTCTGCAATAAAGCGGTTTTCAATATCAGCCACAGTGGCACCTGAAGAGAGCCAGAACTCAGCCGCCCGAACTCGCTTTTCAGAGCCAATTAGAAACCGACAGAATTCATTACCCATGGCATAGCATTGCACTTCGGTACTACTGAGCTTCTTCTCAAATACGGCACTAAAGAATCCCGCTAATAGCCCTGCGTAGAGGTGACATACTGGTTTTCCCACCTGTCCTAGAGTTTTCGCTACTGCAGAGTCAAACAGATCGACAAAAATGAAACCTTCCTTTAACGAATTTAGATCTAAATTCCAAGTTCCCCAGCCCTGAGCAGTTAGGGGCCACCACCATGTCTCCATGGCAAAGGCAAGATTAGCAGTTTTTAAGGTCTGATTGTAGTGTTTCTGGAACCATCCTTCAAAGGCGATCGCATCTTGTTTACCCCAGTTTTGTCCAATTGTATAAAGCAGCCATCCTGCGGAATCTCCTACTTCATGTTCTAAACCCTTGAGTAAAGAAACAATAAAATCTTCTCCCGCCATCAGGTTACGTTGCTCGTGATAGTCTTTAATTTCCCCCTTCTTCATATTAAAGTCGAAAAAGGTATAGCGGCTATAGTGACAAACTTTCCATACTGATGGCATAGGTGTAGGGGGAGTCTGAAAGCTTCTTATCTCTGTCATGATTTTAAATACTCCTTTAAATTAATTAGTAAATCTTTTGGATGTTTTACGAGATAGAAGAACACCCATCTCTTTTTCAAATTCCTGAGCAACCTCTTGCATTTTTAGTAAAGCCGATCGCAGGATCAACTTGCCTTCATACACTAGAATCTCACCCGTAATGGGATGAATGAGAGGCTGTTGGGCTTTCTTACCTACTAAGGATTCCAATTCGGCTTCAGAACCAACATATTTACCCTTAGGCATTTCCAATGAAACTCCACTATCTTCAACTGTGCATTGGCAAGCAAGGCGAGCATTAGATTGATCGATTCGCATTAGACTCAAGGTCATTAATTCTTGATCGGTCGGCGGAGACAAATGCGCCATTCCGCTCTGAACAAATACGTGACAAGTGGCACAACGACCTTGACCGCCGCAAGCTTTTAGGACTTTAACTTGATTATCAAGTAAGACACTAAGAAGCTTAGCTCCTCTTTGAGTTCTTGATGCTTTCCCATCGATATTAAGAGCTACAAAAGTAACTGTGTCATTTGCATCGGGAATAGCCAGAGATAATGCCTGTTTCTGGGCGCGAATTACGCCAGTGATATTCTGAATCACACGAATCAGATTGTCATGGTTTGCAGGATCGCTACTAACTACGTCACCAAAACCTTTTTCGGTAATCCACTGTCGATAAAAGTCGGGAATAGTTGCATCATGGGATACAAGCACAACTGGCAAATGCTCCCATTCCTTACGACATAGACGGCAGATTTCAAAGCAGCTACCTTGGTCTATATTACCTAAAAGCAATAAATCGACTGCGCCAGAAGATAGAGTCTGAATTAATTCGGTATATTCGGAGCAGGGATAGATAATCCACTTACCAATTCCTTCAATGGATTCAAGCAATCGCTGACGGCTCAATTGGTCTGATTCGGCAATGACAATTCGTAAAGTAGTAGAATTTTGACTTGAGTTAGGAATGATGGAAGTATTTGGGTGCTTCACTGAAGTATTAAATTGATTCATTGTTTATTTCTCACTGTAAATAAATATGTGTGTCAGAGCTACTTATGCAGCAGCAGAACATATATCAGAGGTAATTGCAGGCAATTTCAAAAAAGATTCAGATATAAAAGATTCGGAGGATGAATAGTGGTTCAAAAAATTATTAGGCTTCCGATTCATTTCATTCAAAATCATTGTAGTTGCTAAATACCAAGGGATAGGAGGAGAAAATAAGTAACCTTGATAGGCATCGAAACCGAGTAAGGTAACCTGTTCAAGCTGTTTCATGGTCTCTACTCCCTCTGCTACAACTTCTAAACCCAATTTAACTGCCATATCAATAATTGATTCTAAAATAATGCCAGTTGAATTTCGGCTTTGTGTAGACTCTGCATCTAAACGATGGATAAATCGCTTATCAATTTTGATTTTAGTAGCAGATAATTCCGAAAGATAATCTAAAGAGCTATAGCTAGTACAGAAATCATCTAATGCAATTTTAACTCCCATTTCATGCAGACTCTGAAGTACAAATTGAATGTCAGGCATTTTAGTAATCGAGTAACTCTCAGTTACTTCAATCCCAAAGCAAGAAGGTGGCAAGTTATATTCTTGGAGCAAACTTTTAATTAGAGTTAGACATTCTCTTTCTTGCAAGTAACGGGTAGAAAAATTAATGTCTATTGGTATATATATACCCATTTCCCGCCATTTCACAATTTGCTTAAAGGCTGTACGAATCACCCATTCATGAAACTTGGCAATTAACTCAATTCCAGAGTTTTCTATAACATTGATAAATATTGATGGTTCGATAGCTCCTTGCGTCTTGGAATTCCAGCGAGAAAGAGCTTCTACTCCAACAATTTTCCCAGAATATAGGCAACTCTGTGGCTGGTAATGTAACAGAAATTCTTGATTGGCGATCGCCTCTTCAATTAATTCTGCGTTGATAGCTCCAATATGTTTCATGTCAGCAACGTCCTTACCTTTAAGTTGTAATTGATTTAAGTTGGAATTGATTTTTTGATTTGTTTTGTATTTATTTCCTATGAATACAGAATAGAAGAGATAATTCTTACTGTCTTGTCTGTTTTTGACAAACTAATCTATTCTTGACTTGACTTTAAAATCATTTACTTTTCTCAACAAAAAACACCCTAAATTATCGGCGGGGTGTCAATGTTATTTCTAGTAAATGAGGACTCAACCAGTGAGTCGCAGGCTATTTCGGTAGGCTTTGGGGGCAATCCCTACTAATTTAAGAAAATGGCGATCGAGGTGGCTGTGATTGGCAAAACCACACTGTAGAGCAATATCGCTAATAGGTAGATCTTGATGTTTGAGTAAAGCTTTGGCTTTTTCTACGCGCTGCCGAATAATGTATTGATAGGGAGAATAGCCAATTTCTTGCTGAAATAACCGACAGAAGTAAGAAGGATTCATCCCGATCGCCCCCGATAACACTTCTAAATTAATATTTTGTTCCAGATGCTCGTGTATGTACGAGATTGCAGATTTTAGCCGATAACTAGCTGTCGCTTTTTCTTCAGGTTGAGCTTCACTCTTATAAATAGAGTTAACTAATTTTGCTTTTTTAGCAGCATAAGTTGTCAGGGCTACGGCAATAGAAGAGAGAAGTTGCTCGCTGCGGAAGGGTTTTAGAATATATCCCATTGGATTAGTAGCTTGGGCGCGCTTAAGAGTTTCGGAGTCTGAAAAGGCAGTGAGATAGATAACGGGAATATCATAAAATAATTGAATCTGTTCTCCCACATTTATGCCATCAAGTTCGCCTTTAATCCGAATGTCAAGCAAGACTAGATCTGGACAAAACTCAGCTACTTTGAGAATCGCCGTTTTACCATCAGGGGCGATCGCGCAAACAGTATACTCTTCATCTTTTAGAATTTGAGCGATATCTTGAGCGACCAATCTTTCATCTTCAACTATCAGTATTTGCACACTCATCGATTTACCCTTACCTAATGTATTCCCTGACCCACTTCCGAAATTCCTTTCTAGCATCACTCATCAACATATCTGGACTAGACTTTAGGATCGTTGATATTCCTTCAATAATTGGGATGTTTGGAAATGCGAGACTGGTTGTAGACTTCACATATTCTCCATTTGTAAGTATAAAAATCTCTAACTTATCCTTTTGGTGCCGCCAAACCTCAGCCACCCCTAAAGCCGCATAAGCACTAACTTGAGTATTAGAGGTAAGATCGACTTCTATTGCCAAATCAGGTGGTGGATCGACCGTCATATCCAATCTTTTTATCCCAATCATGGCGCGGCAGTTCTTGATGTAAAAGCAATCATCTGGCTCAATTCCCGCTTTCATACTTTGCTTTTTAAATGTAGAAGAACCTAATGACATCCAACCTAGGTCAAGTTCTTCGAGTAAAATTACTAATAAATGACTAATTAAAACTTTGGTGAGTTCGTGTTCTGGTAAAGGCATCCGAATCTCTAAGGCTCCATCATAGTAAGCAATACGTGTGGCTCTCTTTTCTCCCAATTCGCTTAAGATCTGCTCAAATTCTTGCCAATTAACATCACGGAGGTAAATTCGTTGACCTGCTTGAATATCTAAATGATTAATGAATATCGATGTAACCATCTGAATTAAACCCTGTTTTATGTAGCTGTTATCGGGCTTTTGTAAATTAATCTAAATTATATTAGATCTTTAGGCTATTAATCGATCGAACTCCGATCAGGGATATATTTCAATACATTCTGTAAAATAATCTCCAAAGCCATCAAAACTTATTAATGCCTTGCCTTATCAAAGCTTGGATGTGAGTTTATTAATGGTTTATTAGTGTGATGGCATCGTAATCTATATCTTTACTTTTTAAAACCACCAGATGCAGTAGTTTTAATTGATTAGGTTTATAGGATCGGAAAAGCTATCTGAAAAGTAGAACCATATTTACCGTTATAGGTGAATTCTCCTTCAAGTTGCTGGGTCAAACTTTCTACCAACTGCATTCCCAAGGGATTGGTATTTTGAAGATCGAAATCTGCAGGTATGCCGATGCCATTATCAGAGACAGTTAACCGATATTGATGCTCTAATTTAATTAACTGAACTTCGATCTTCCCAAAGCCTTTAGGGAAAGCATATTTTAAGGCATTTGATACTAATTCATTGATGATGAGTCCTAAAGGAATGGATTGTTCTAGGGGTATGAGAATATTATCTATTTGTAAAGTTAGATTTACGAGTTCCGAGTTAGTTCCATAACATTGAAACAAGCTGTGAGTTAAATTAGAAATGTATCGATGGAAATCAATATGGGATAAGTCGTCACTGCGATAAAGTTGATCGTGAATTA
>CAZLKI010000097.1:6332-9864 GCA_964560035.1 uncultured Synechococcus sp. | reverse complement strand
TGGGAATGCAAGTTAAAGTAGATGAAAAAGGTCAGATTCAATTACGCAAAAAACAGAATTAGGTACTAACTGCAAAATGCGTCAGTGCTTGTTTGAGATATTGCCCCGTGTAAGAGTTTGAGACTTCGGCTACTTGTTCGGGCGTGCCTTCGGCAATGATTTCTCCACCGCGATCGCCTCCTTCGGGACCTAGATCGATAATCCAATCAGAGCAACGAATTACATCTAAATTATGCTCGATCGCCAGAACGCTATTACCCTTATCTACAAGGCGTTGGACGACATCTAGAAGCTTATGCACGTCATAAAAACTCAGTCCTGTCGTGGGTTCGTCAATGAGATAGAGAGTTTTACCCGTGGCACGGCGCGCGAGTTCGGTAGCGAGTTTTACCCGTTGTGCTTCTCCACCCGAAAGAGTAGGTGCCGATTGTCCTAAACGAATGTAGCCCAAGCCCACATCTACCAACATTCCCAGCTTAGTATGAACCTGATGAATATTCTCAAAAAAGTGCATCGCTTCTTCAATAGTCATATCTAATACATCGGCGATTGTCTTCTCTTTATACTTTACTTGCAAGGTTTCACGATTGTATCTTGCACCTTTACACACGTCGCATTGTACATAGACATCGGGTAAGAAATTCATACTAATTACATTTACACCCTGCCCTCCACAAGCCTCACAGCGTCCACCTTTGACATTAAAAGAGAACTGTCCTGCCTTGTAGCCACGGGTTTTGGCGGCAGTTGTTAAAGCAAAGGTTTCCCTGATTAGATCGAAAGTTCCAGTATAGGTAGCGGGATTGGAGCGGGGAGTGCGACCGATCGGAGATTGATCGATAACGATAAATTTATCCAATGCCTTTAAGCCTTGAATCCCATCAACGCCTTTGGGAGCCGGGACTTTACGGTTAAAATGATGTTCTAAATAAGTATGGAGAATTTCATTTACTAGAGTTGATTTACCCGATCCAGATACTCCCGTCACGCACACGAGTTTACCCAAGGGAATCTTCACATCTAAGTTTTTGAGATTATGACTGTAAGCATTATTGATTTCGATAAATTTACCGTTCCCTTCTCTTCGCATTTTGGGGGTAAAAATTTGCGATCGCCTCGATAAATAGTTACCCGTGATTGAATCTGGATGATTCTCAATATCAATAACTGTACCTTGGGCGATAATCTGTCCGCCATGAATTCCCGCTTTTGGTCCAATATCCACCAGATAATCGGCGGCTCGGATCGTCTCTTCGTCATGCTCGACTACGATTAGGGTATTTCCTAAATCTCGAAGTTTGTGCAAAGTAGTTAAAAGTCTGCCATTATCTCTTTGGTGCAGTCCGATACTGGGTTCATCCAAGACATACAAAACCCCTGTTAAGCCTGAACCAATCTGGGTTGCCAGCCGAATCCGTTGTGCCTCTCCACCTGATAATGTGGCAGTAGAGCGATCGAGAGTGAGATAATCTAAACCCACATCCAATAAAAACTGTAATCGGGCTTTAATTTCTTTTAGTACCAAGGCTGCAATCTGGGCAGTGCGATCGTCTAAAACCAAGTTTTCCAGTCGTTCTTTGCAAGTCTCAAGCGGAACGCTGGTAAAATCAGTGACGCGATAACCGCCAATTCGGACGGCTAAAGATTCGGGTTTGAGACGGGTACCATGACAATCACTACAGGGCAATTCGATTAGGTATTGAGCCAATTTTTGCTGATAGGATTCCGAACCAGCCTCGCTGTATTGTTGTTGGAGCATAGCAATCACGCCTTCATAGCGTTTATAGTAGCCCTCTTCGCCTTTAGAAAAACGAGAATCAGCTTTAATTAAAATCTTTTCGGTTGTACCGTATAAAATAATATCGGTTTGATATTCTGAAAGTTGCTCCCACGGCGTACTAATATCAAATCCTGCATATTCACTAATGCTGGCAAGGAGGGACAAATAGTAAGTATGGCTTTTATCTGCCCACGGAGCGATCGCCGCATATACAGGCAATTTAGGGTCAGGCACAATTAGTTCGGGTGCAAACGTTTTAACATTTCCCAAGCCATGACAAGCAGGACAGGCACCATAGGGAGAATTAAAAGAGAATAACCGAGGTGATAGTTCTTCCATTACGGCACCGTGTTCGGTACAGGCAAAGTTTTCGGAAAAAGTGAGTATGCTCGAATTCTTCTCAGCTAATATCTCTACCATCACAATTCCCTCTGCCCGCTTCAAACAAGTCGCCATTGAGTCGGTTAGGCGTTCTTGAATCCCTTCTTTTTTAACAAGGCGATCTACAACAATTTCAATGTCGTGGGTTTTGGTTTTAGCCAACTCAATATTATCGCCAAGTTCGCGCACTTCACCATTGATCCTCACTCTAGCAAAGCCCTCGGCAGCAAGTCCTGCGATTAATTTTTGATGGGTACCTTTTTTGCCTCTTACTACAGGAGCCAGTAGCTGAAATTTAGTACCATTATCTAGCTCCATGACTTTATCGACGATTTGATCGATGGTTTGAGGAGAAATATTGCGATCGCATATATAGCAATGGGGTGCACCCGCCCGACCAAACAACAGCCTTAAATAGTCATAGATTTCCGTAACTGTCCCAACGGTGGAACGCGGATTGTGGGAAGTAGATTTTTGATCGATGGAAATAGCAGGACTTAGCCCTTCGATATAATCGACATCAGGTTTTTCTACTTGTCCTAGAAACTGTCGCGCGTAAGCACTTAAAGACTCAACATAACGGCGTTGCCCCTCGGCAAAAATTGTATCGAATGCCAAAGAAGATTTACCCGAACCCGAAACCCCAGTGAATACTACTAGCTGATCTCTGGGGATCGTTAAATCAATATTTTTAAGATTATGTTGACGCGCACCCCGCACCTGAATGTGAGTATGATTGGGCATATATCGAACTTCCTTTTCCCCAAAATAATCTACTCAATTAAGTGAAATTTACTATAGCTAAATTCATAGTAAAAAAGTCCACTTTAAGAAAGGGATTCTAACACAAATCTACATATCTCTGCCCGAACTAGCGCGGGATTAGTTTAAAACCCATAAGTCTTCATCACTCCCCAAAGTTAACAGCAGGGGGGAATTTGAGCTTTATATATTCCATCGGTAAACCGAGGGTCTTCTTGCAGAAGATAGAGATAACCTACCAAGATCTAGGACATCTTCTAACTGGTAGGCAGTCTCAAACAGTCTTTGATTTACATTGCGGTGAGTAATTTTGCATTTGTAACGTCAATGTTGATGCTGACAATGCCAGTGTTGAAGCTACAAAGCCAATATTCAAGCTAACAATATCAATGTTGAAGCCATAATGCTAATGTTGAAGTCGATAACACCGATGTTTGAGTTAACAATGCCAATGTTTAGACCAACATCGGTAATGTTCGAGCCAACAGCTTGCATTAGTAAGTTAACTTATAGGGAAAAAAGTTGTAAAGGTTTATAGGAGCCTTAAAAACTAAAGCCTTAAAAACTAAAGCCTTAAAAACTAAAGCCTTAAAAACTAAAGCCTTAAAA
>CAZLKI010000097.1:0-6232 GCA_964560035.1 uncultured Synechococcus sp. | reverse complement strand
AGCCTTAAAAACTAAAGCCTTAAAAACTAAAGCCTTAAAAACTAAAGCCTTAAAAACTAAAGACAGTGCGGAGAGTGCCGATCGTAATTACACTATTACTACTGTTGTTGTTGGGATTAATAATAAATTGCAAATCGGGCGTAACGCTAATATTTTCGCTAAGTGGAAACTTATAAAAAGCCTCAATATTAGTCTGAGTGCTATTTCCTACAGTTCTTTCGACAAAAGGCTGTCCCACGGCGATCGCGGCTAATGCTCCGGGTCTAATTAAATCAATAAACGCCACACCCGCCGACCAAATATAAGGATTAATAGTAGAAATGCGATCGCTAATACCGCTATATCCAAACCGACCAAATATAGCAATGCTAGGATTAAGCGTCCACTCTACGTTCACACCCCCAACATTAAAATCAAGATTGCCCACTGATGCACGGGTATATTGCAATCTCGCCGCAAACCCAGAGCTTTTAGGCGCAAACTCTAATTCCACAGTAGCTTGATACGGGTCGCCAAATAAACCGCCATTGGTTGAGATAGAAGATGCAAATAAATTATTCCCAATGGGATTATCAACATCAATACCTGAAGGATTTGCACCATTTCCTGCCACATATCCCGCCCGAATGCTAAATGCTCCACCACCAGGATTCCAGGCAATTACCGCGCCCGCGCCACTATTAAGAGGCAATATTAACGGATTATTAATAAAAAACCCTGATGAAAAATCTCTAGCTTCATCGTTGGCATAGCTATTTAGATCTAAAAGGTCGCTAAGATCGATTTGCGGTCCGACCGAAACCCTGACATCTTTAATTGGTGAAAAGTCGTAGCGCAAAATCCCTAAAACTACAGTATTGCCCGATCCTGAGTATGCTAGATCGGTACCAGCAAAGCTGCCATCAAGAAATGAGCCAATTCCAGATCCGTTAGTTCCTGTTTCGAGGCGAGTTAGGAGCAAATCCTCTCCTGAAAATGTAGTATTTAATTCTAATCTGACCCGCGACACTGCTGTTGTATTTGCCGATCCAGAATTTCCCGACAAAGTACCATCAGATAGAAAAATATTGGCATTACCCGATCCACCGCCCGTAAGCGCAAGTATTGCCTGTCCTGAAAGTTTTGTTGTTGTCGAGAACTGTTGAGCTTCTAAAGTTGCGGTTTTTGTCTCTAAACCATCGACTCGTCCTTTTAAAGTTGTTAATTCTGCGGTAAATTCAGTTTGTAATGATTGAAGTGTAGCTAAATCTTCTTTACCCACTTTGTCAGCTAAACCTTTAGAAATAAGTTCGTTAATCTTATCTAAGCAAGCATTTAAGCCTGCGGCAAACTCATATCGACTCAGCGCGCGATTGCCTCTAAAGGTGCTATTTGGATATCCCGCGATACATCCATAGCGTTCGACTAAAGATTGCAGAGATGTAAATGCCCAATCAGTTGGCTGAACGTCAGATAGTTGGGATACGGAGGTAACTTGAGCCGTAGTTTTAGTACCCTTACCCTCTTCAGAATGTCTGATTAACTGAGGACTAACTACAGATCCTGACTCAGCTAAAACTGGCTTGACTTCTAAGCTTACACCCACAAGATTTATGACAACAAGCGATCGCCACCAATTTTTCATTAGATTTTTCATACTTAGCTCACACCACATCTACAAATTAGTAAAATTTTTTCCATATTAACTGATGTTACGCAGAAGTTAACTATCCCTCATCCCCCAACCCCTTCTCCTAGTTGGGAGAAGGGGAGCAATACAAGTTTTTTCTTGTTCCATCTCCCGTTCTGGGAGAGGGCTAGGGTGAGGGTCTTAAACTCTTCTGCGTAAGGTAAGATATTAACAGCAATTTCCTAAAATGTTAATTAGTATTATTATCAATAAGCATAATTAAAAAAATTTTAATTCCTAACCTGCCGATCCTCAATTTAGCGATCGCATTAGCGGTATTAGTTTTTTATTGTCCCTTTAAGGCAAGACGTTTGAGGCAAGACGTTTGAGGCACTGGATCAAATCATCTTCAGCAAAAGGTTTTGTAAAGTAATCAGAAGCACCGAGGCTAATTGCTAAATCCCGATGTTTGTCACCGCTGCGAGAGGTCAGCATAACTACTGGTAGATCTTGAAGTTTAGGTTCGCTTTTAATCCGAGCCAGCAATCCATAACCATCCAATTGGGGCATTTCTACATCCGAAAGTACGACATCAACTTGCAAATCTTCTTCTAAATTAGCGATTAACTTGGCGATCGCCTCTTCTCCATCTTTAGCTTGATCGACTTTAAACCCAGCTTTTTTCAAAACCAATGCCAAGTAACGGCGGACATTTACCGAGTCATCAACCACTAGGATCGAGTTTTGCGTAGGTTTCTGTTTGCTCTTAAAATTTGAAGTAGGATTTGGAAAGGAATTTAAAGTGGGATTTGCGCTTGTATTTGAATTCGTATTATCGTTAGTCCGATCGAATAGATCGAACAGATCGAAAGAAATATTTATGGGATTTTGTTTCAGAACTTGCATATCTAAGATCGGCACTGATTGACCGCTAGCAACGATCGCACAGCCCGTAAACATCTTAGGCAAAGGCATTCCACCCATAGGTTGACGTAAAGTCACTTCCTGTTCGTCCCAGCAACCATTCACATAAATTCCCCAAGCTTTTTGCTCGAAATTAATCACCAAGATCGATTTAGTTGCGGAGGCGGGTTTATCTTCAAGATGGCGATCTCGGCGATCGCAGTTAATTTGCAGGTGTTTATCTAGGGGAAATAAAGGGATATCAGAGTTTTGATATCTTATCGTAGATGGAATCCGATCGTGATTGTAATCAATATCGGGTATGACTGCTTGAATCCAATCTGTAGGAATACCGACGATTGTATGATTTACTTCAATTAGCGTAATTCTCAGGGCTGTGAGTGTAGACGGGATGGAAACCGTAAAAGTAGTTCCAACTCCAAGCTCAGTCTGTGTGTAGATTTCAGCCCCAATTTGTTTGAGATTTGTCTTAACTACATCCATGCCCACTCCGCGACCTGAGAGGCTGGTAACTTTATCGGTCGTTGTAAATTCTGGTTCAAATATTAGTTGAATCAACTGCTCGTCATCCATAGATTCTACTTGAGCTTGAGTTAATCCTAGAGCCTTGAGCGATCGCAGAGCCTTAGCCTCGATCTTCCGAGGATCGATTCCACCGCCATTATCGCTAACTGTAATCAGGATTTTACTGTCTATTTGCTTGGCTGTAATTTCAATTTTAGCTTGAGAATTTTTTCTGCTTTGCTCGCGCATACTTCGATCTTCAATTCCATGATCGAAAGCATTTCGGAGTAGATGATTGAGCGGATCGTTAATTACATCTAAAATCGTTTGCTCGATTAATAGATCGACACCATTTAACACAACCTCCACTGACTTATCATACTGTAGCCCTAAAGACCTAATTACTCTGGGAAATCTGCCAACTATGTCCCGAAGTGGTCGCATTTTAGTCTCTTTGATCGCAGACTGTAATTGTCTGAAATTGGTATTGAGACTATTGGCATTTTGTTCGGTTTCGTTCAAGCTTAGATCGACATCCTCAACTACTTCTTGCAATTGCACGATCGCTTCGCTTACAGATTGAGATAGAGAATGAAGTTCGCTGTATGAGTCAAGTTCTAAACTATCAAAATCCGCCGCATACTCAGCCTTATTTACTTCAATAGAATTATCTATAAAATTATTGGTCGAAGCTTCAGTAGTCATGCGATCGTAAATTACCGCTAGTTGCGAATTTGCATTTTCTAGGGTACGAATCCGACTGTGAAGTGACTTTAAGAGTTGTCTTAATTGCTTGATTTGACCGTCAAGACTATTATGTCCGAAAATCATCTCTCCCGAAAGATCGTGCAATTGTTCTAAACGGCTAACGGGTATGCGAATACTGGTATCTTTGACGTAGGTTGTCACTAGATCGGAAACGCGATCGGGAATGGATTCGGGGACATCACCACTTAGTTCTAAGTCCTCTTGTAAATCATCCAAAGTATCGGGCAGAGATAATTCTGCATGAGGTTGAGAAGATTCTCGAATATATTGAGAGAGATTTCCACCTGAGCCACTTCTAAAGACATCTTCCTTTGTGCTAATTGTCCTAATTGTACTGATTGTAGTATCGGACATCTCAAACTTAAGGGATTCCGAATTTAAATCAGTTATCCCTAAAAAATCCGCAAACAAGTCATCATTTATCTCCTTTTCTAAAGCTCGATCTAGATTTTGCTCTGAAATTTGGTCTAAAGTTTGAATAGAAGAAATCTCATCCATATCCATTGAGAATAGCGGAACTGTATCCCCTATATCTTCACCCCTATCATCAAAGAAACTATCAAACAGATCGTTAGCTGTATCCATTCCTAAAGTTTTAGTGGCTGATATTTTAGGAATATAAGTTGATTGTGAAGTTGATTGAGTCGTGGAACTATTAAAAAAGTTTTCAAATAAGTCAGTGAGTGTATCTTGACTCTCCTGCTGCAAGGAATCGAGATTGGAGTTAAAATCTCCAGATAATAATTCATCAGCTATCGGGTTTGATATCGGATCTAAGGTCTCAATGGTAGATATCTCCACCTGTACTAATGGAGGAATAGAAATATCAATGAAGAGATCGAATAAATCATCAATATCCTCGCGATCGCTTGGCTGGGATGATGATCGATCCAGACTAACCTCTTGATTATCTTCTCCATAATTCTCTTGGATAAAATTCTCTTGGATAAAATCCTCTTGGATGAGAGTATCAAATAACTCGCCAAGTAAGTCTTCGTTACTCAAAGGATTGTTTTGAATAGATGAAAACTGCCTTAAACCATCAGAATCATTAGTGTCAAAATCAGTGGTATCAGGCTCACCAGACTTAACAAAAGCATTAGAAATTTCAGTAATTTCAAAAGATTGATCGGAAGATTTATCAATTGGAGTTGTCTCTAATAAAAGTTCATTACTACTGAAGATATCTGTTTGTGGATTATCTAAATCCTCATTTTTTAACTCCTCATCATCCATGTCATTAATTGTGTCATCAATAAAGTCATCAAAGGGATTAAATTCTTCTAAAACATCTGCGATCGCAGTTGATTCCACAAATTCAATAAAAGGATTATCTAAATCTTCATCAGAATCTTCAAACTCAGAATCATCAAACGGCTCTGCAAGACTAGGTGATAGGTTCTCATCAGTCAATTCTAGGGGCAGTTGATTGATGACAGGATTAATTTGCCGATCGGCTAAAAGCTCGAATAAGCTATCTAAGTCTTCTCTTTTTGGAAGTGTAGATCTTTCAAAGTTCTCATAATTTTCATCTAAGGAAATTAAATTATTTAGATCGTCTAGTTCTATGCGATCGCCTGCGGATATAGATTGTTCATTATCTTCATAACTTTGTTCAGTTAAAATTAAGTCATCTAGTTCTAACTCATCATCTAGAGATACCGATTCTTCATAATTTTCATCTAGAGAAATTAAACCATCTAGTTCTATGCGATCGCCGCTAGATTCAACCTCTTCATAGTTCGCGAACAAATCATCTAGTTCTAGCTCATCATCAATAGATATCGATTCCTTGTAATTTTCATTGAATGAAGTCAAATCGTCTAAATTTTGTAAATCTTGCTCAAATTCCCGTTCAGATTCTCGGTCGAGTTCCAGATCGAGTTCTAGATCGATGGCGATAAATTCCGCAAAATCTTCAGAAGTTAGATCTAGAGAAATCAGATTGTCTGTGGCACGATTTCCTTGATTGAAATCAAACTCTGAAGATATATCTGCTTTATTACCCTCAATTACCAATGCCTGCGATCGCCGCCATGCCTTTAATGCTGAGACTGCTAATTCAGAAATTTTTTCTGGACTTACTTCTTCAGTTTTTTGGGCGATCGATCTATTTAATTCTATAAAATTAGGTAATTCCAACATCTCCCCCAGATCGGCTAACTCTGATGCTAGGTTTTGCAGTTCTCCTTTTAGATCGACTAAATTAGGGACATTATCGAAATCTGTTATAGCCAACTTAGCTTCCAAATTCGTTAGCATCTCATTGATTTCTTGCTCAAACATCATTGCTGCTATGTCAATTTCAGCTTCGGGAATATCCTCGATCGCGTGGCTTTCGGCATTACTTAAATAGGTTTCTAAGGGGATAAAAATCTGGCGATCGAACTTTTCTAACCATACTTGGCTGACATCTTTACCTTGACG